>NZ_DBNGPQ010000039.1:0-239580 GCF_057122925.1 Umezawaea sp.
CCCGGTGTGGCGCGACATCCAGTGGTGGCGCGGCACCCAGTGGTGGCGCGACATCCAGTGGTGGCGCGACACCCAGTGGTGGCGCGACACCCAGTGGTGGCGCCGGGCCGTGCGACCCGGCACCACCACCTCGGGGTCAGACGGTGGCCGTGGCCAGTGCTTCGAGCAGACGGGCGGAGTAGTTGGTCTGGCCGTTCAGCTCCTTGGTGTCGAACCACTGGGTGCTGGTCACCTTCAGGGTGACCTTCTTCCCCTGCGGGCTGAGGGCGTGCAGGGTTGTGCCCGGTGGGATCGGTGTCGTCGGCGGGGTGTGGTTCTCCTCGACCCCCTGGAGGTCGACGCGCACACCGGCCGCGAGTTCGGCGGCGGTGAGTTCCGAGTCGGTCACGGTCACGTCGGCCAGCAGCTGGTAGTCGGGCTTCTTCGTCATGTAGTGCGCGACGTGCGCTTCCGAGCCCTGTGCGAACAGCAGGTACGAGGGCTTGGGCGGGTAGTCGTCGGCGTCGTGGAACTGCCGGTTGTGCAGGACGAGGGTGATCTCGGCCGGAACGCCCGACACGATCGGCTGGGCGTCGTGGAGGTCGTTGCCGATCACCTTGAGGATCGAGCCGGTGAACCTCCGGTTGGTCACCATCTCCTGGAGCAGCAGCTTCTCGTCGTTGACGACGATGAACGTCGCCGTCGGCGCCGCCCGCCGGGCGTCGACGTAGGTCTTCTTGACCGCGGCGCTGAACTCGAACGTCGCGATCACCTGGTAGCGGTGGGCGGCCATGGTGAACATCGCCAGGTGGCCGCCGTACACGAGCTGGTCACCCATCAGCACGAAGCCGTGGATGTCCGGGGTCTCCTCGTCGTGGGACATCGTCATGAGCCGCTCCTCCCTAGAAGGCGCTGTCGGAGAAGCGGACCAGGGCCAGGCGGGCGATGTCGCCGCTGTCGGCCGAGCCGTCCACGTAGGTCGCGAGGTTCGTGCCCCCGCGCTGCATCGGCACGCTGACGGGACTGGACTTGGCGAGGTCGGCCACCAGCGCGTCGATCGTCGACGTCGTGACGTGCGGCATCACGTACAGGTGCGCGTAGTGGACGACCTGGTCGCCCACCTTGAGCGGGATCGTGGCCAGCGAGTACTTGTGCACGAGTTCGGGCGGTGGCTGCTTGAACCGCACCGTGAGCGCCAGCGGCGTTCGCGCGGCCTCCCACGTGCCGCCCAGCTCCTTGAGCTTCTTCTCCGCGTGGTCGGTGACCTCCAGGGCGGTGCGGATCATCGTCATCTGCTCGCGCTCGGAGTGCTTGGCCAGGAAGTGCCACATCACCAGCGGCGAGAACGCGTTGCGCGACCCGCCGAACGTGGTGTCCGGCGACCCGATCACGGCGGGCTGCTCGGGCGGCTGCATCTGGAGGTTCGCCTTGGTCATGAACACGCCGCACGGCCAGGGCGCGCCGGGGTACTTGTGCCCGCTGGTGACGATCGAGGCGACCTCGGGGACGCGGAAGTCGAACTTCGGGAGCGGGGTGGTCGGCGTGATCTCGCCCGCGTCGACGAGCTTCTCGATGAACGGCGCGTAGGTCGCGGCGAGCGCCCCGTCGACGTGGATCCAGTGGCCGGTGCGCTCGTCGACCAGTTCGTTGCCGTTCTCGTCACGGCCGTAGCGGACCTTGCGCTTGTCCAGCCCGTACCGGGCGAAGATCGGCCGCAGCCGGTCGCAGACGCCCTCCACGTCGTCGTAGGCGCCCTTGAACGTGCTGCCGTAGTTGAGGTTGACCACCACGGGGTGGCCCATGCTGGCGAAGAACTCCACCAGCGTCGCCAACTTGTCCACGTCGATGCTGCCCGGTCCGCCGTCACCGCCGGTGGACGGCACCTCGTGGTCCCACGGCTGGCCGGGGTTCAGCGGGTTGGCGTACGGGTACATCTTGGTGCCGACCTCGTAGAAGTTCGGGATGTTCAGCACCCGCAGCGCCTTGGCCACCGAGTAGTGCGTGTCGTGGGAGTAGAAGCCCACGGGCGAGTAGGCGTTCTGGTTGTCGGCGGGCGCGGTGTCCTGCACCCACACGTACTGCGCGCCGCCGCCCTCGGCCGGTTCGCGCATGAGGGTCTTGCCGGAGAGGTAGTCGCGGGCGTTCCACAGCGCGTAGTTGTTGCCCTCCGAGGAACCCATGGTGAGCACGTAGCCCCAGTAGGCGTCCTTCGGGACCTCGCCGTCGACCTCGGTGCGGGGCTTGGCGCGCCACAGCTTGGCGTAGTAGTCCAGGACGGCGCGCTCGGCCCACCGGGTGTGCAGGGTGAAGTGCGAGTCCTCGAACGGGTCGCCGACGTTGTTGAAGTGGTAGTCCAGGAACCGGGCCATCGGCTCGCGCAGCTTGAGGTCCTCGTTGGTCTGGTAGCCGAGGAACCTGCCCTGGAGGTCGGCGAAGTAGGTCTCCAGCTTGTCCAGCACCGCCATGCGCTGCGGCTCGGGCACGCCTTCGGGAGGGATCGCGAAGTCCTGGTCCGTCGGGCTCGGCGCGGACCTCGCACCCTCTGTGCGCGTGCGGTCCAGTGCCTGCTCTGTGATGGTCATGGTCGCCTTCCAGTGGTGGTCCGTCTCCCGATCGGGGAGCCGTTCAGCGGCGGGGCTTGGCGAGCGCGTTGAGCAGCAGCGCCTCGGCGAGGGTCATGTGCTCCAGCTCGGACTTGCTGACGCTCTCGTCGTCCCCGTGGATGTTGGCCAGTGGTTCCTCGCAGCCCCACAGCACGATGTCCGCGCCGGGGTTGGCCACGTGGAGCGCGGAGACCAGCGGGATGGAGCCGCCCTGACCGGCGTGCGCGACGCCCGCGGTCCCGTAGGCGGTCTTCAGCGCGGTCTCGACGGCGGCGTGGTGGGGCCCCTGGTAGGCGGCGAAGCCCTGGCCGAGGCTCACGGGCTCGACCGCGCGCACGACCGCCTGCGGGGCCTTGGCCTCGATGTGGTCCCGGAGCGCCTTGAGGGCCTCGGCCGGGTCCTGGTTCGGTGCGAGGCGCACGCTGATCCGGGCGGTCACCTCCGGGTGCAGCACGTTCGCGGGCCTGTCCATGCTGGGCGCGCCGCGCAGGCCCACGACGTTGGCGGAGGGACGGCCGAACAGGCGCTGGGCGAGCGTGCCGGTGCCGACGAGGGCGACTCCTGGTTCCACGCCCGCGTTCTGGCGGTACTGCTCCTCCGGCACGGCGGGCCAGTCGTGGTCGAAGCGGGTCAGGCCGGGCACGGCCACGTCGCCGTTGTCGTCGTGCAGCGTCGCCAGGAGCCGCACCAGCACCGTGAACGCGTCGGGCGCGGGCCCGCCGTACATGCCGCTGTGCACCTCCTTGGCGAGCGTCTTGACGGTCACGTCCACCGCCAGGATGCCGCGCAGGGTGGAGGTGAGGGCGGGGTGGCCGACCGCCAGGTTCCCGGTGTCGGCGACGATGACCAGGTCGGCCTTGAACCGGGGGTCTTCCGGGTGGTCGGCCAGGTAGGAGTCCAGGACGCTGCTGCTCTCCTCCTCCCCCTCGACGACGACCTTGACGTTGATCGGCAGCCCGGACCACGTCTCCCGCAACACCTTGAGCGCGCCCAGGTGCATGACGACCCCGGACTTGTCGTCGGCGGCGCCGCGGCCGTAGAGGCGGGTGTCGCCGCCCGCCGCGACCTCCTTGGGGACGAAGGGCTTCGTGACCGTCCACTTCGCCTCGTCGGCGGGCTGCACGTCGTAGTGCGCGTAGAGCAGGACCGTCGGCGCGCCGTCGGTGTTCGCGCTCTCCTCCGCGTACACCAGCGGGGCGGATGTCCTGCCCTGGTGGGTGATGGTGGTGACGGTGGCCCCGCTCAGGCCGACCGTGCGGAACAGCCCGGCGATCGTCTCGGCGGTCGTGCGCAGGGGCGGCTCCGGCTGGTCGGCCGTGGACCTGTGCTTCACCAGGTCGATCAGCGTCTGCCAGAACTCGGGGGCCGAATCGCGCACGTGCTCGTGCAGGCCCTGCTCGGAGGCGACCGCGGTCATGGGGGTCCTTCCCGTGGTTGTGCGGGCGCGTCGAGGGGAGGTGTCCACTCCGGATTGGGCGCCACGTGGGATCGGGCTGTGCGCCCATCGTCGCACCACGACGGCGGTGCCCGACAGGCCTCGGGCACCGGACCCCACCAACGTGTGGCAGGACGAGGTCGGCGGCGACGGTGCGTGTTCGCGGCGGTGCCGCGGCGACCGGGAAAGAGCGCGATCATCGTTGTGGCACAACGAGAAGAGGTCTCAGCGACGCGGGCGACCCCGATCGGGCACCGGCGCGGACGCTCTGGAACCACGCCGGACCACGCCACCGTCCCCGGCACCTGAAGCGGGAAACCCGATCGGGAGCGGAGTCCCCCTCCACGGGGTGCGCGGTCCGGGCCGGCCGGTGGCGCACGGTGATCCGCCCGGCCCGAGGGCTACCACGTCGGAGCACCACTCTCCCGATGGGATTCCCCTCGCGCACTCGGCCGCACACACCCCGAATCCGCAAATGTGCGGCGCCAGCAACGTGAAACGGCCGGAACGCGGGTGCGTCCCGGCCGCTCGACGTCGGTGGATCAGCCCCTGATCGGGCGATTCAGGTCCGCTCCGAGCTGGAAGCTCGTCACGGAATCCGGGTTGACCGCGAACCAGTCCGCGTCCAGGTCGCCTTCCTTGACCTCCAGGTCGTCGCCCAGCAACGCGGCGACGCGGTCACCGTCGACCTGGAACCCCGTCACCCCACCGGCCAGGTGGACCAGGTCGGCGTCGAGGTCGCCCTCCTTGGCGTACAGCTCGCCGCCCTCGGTGAACGCGATGCGGTCGGTGTCGAGGTGGAACGCGGTGACCGAGTCGGTGTTCACGGTGTACCAGCCGGGATCGAGGTCGCCCTCCTTGACGAGCAGGGCGCCCGCCGAGGTGAGGGCCGCCAGGCGGTCACCGGAGAGCTGGTAGGAGGTGACGCCGGACTCCTGCTCGACCGACGGCGCGTCCAGGTCGCCCTCCTGGGCGAACAGGGTGGTGCCCTCGCGGTAGGCGATGCGGGTGCCGTGCAGCTGGAAGTCCGCGACGCCCGTGGCGATGGTCTGCCAGCCGGGGCCGAGGTCGCCCTCCTTGACCAGCAGCGAGCCGTCGGTGGTGAGCACGCCCACGCGGTCGCCCTCGATCTGGAACGACGTCACCGCCGCGTCCTGGTGCACGATCTCGCCGTCGACGTCGCCCTCGACCACGTAGAGGTCGGGCCCCTCGGTGAACGCGATGCGGTCGCCGTCGAGCTGCACGTCGGTGACCGAGTCGCCGTTGACGGTGTGCCAACCGGGTTCCAGGTCACCCTCCTTCACCAGCAGCGAACCGTCGTCCTTCAGCACGGCCACGCGGTCGCCCTCCAGCACGTACTCCTCGACGCCCTCCTCCTGGAGCACGGGGTCGGCGCCGAGGTCGCCGTCCTTCGCCCACAGGGCACCGCCCTCGGTGTAGGCGATCCGCCGCGCGCCGACCGCGGGCCCGCTGGACGTGCCGCCCTCGAAGAGCCGCACCGCGCCGTAGTAGTCGCCGTGGGACGACGCGGCCGAGACCTTGATGAGCGAACCGGAGTTCGGCGCCTCCACGATCCAGCCGTCGCCCAGGTACATCGCGACGTGGTGGATGCCGCCGGGCGAGGTGCCGTAGAAGAGCAGGTCGCCGGGCAGCAGCGGGTCGTGGCCTTCGGCGCGGCTGAAGCGGTCGACCGCTCGGGAGGACTGCCACTGGGTGGTGGTGACGCCGTTGACGATGTCCTCGTCCACGGCCAGGTAGTAGGCGTAGCGGACGAACCCGGAGCAGTCGAGTCCGCGGACCCGGCAGTCGTTCGGGGCGCCGTTGAGGGGATCGCAGATCCCGTAGGAGAGGCCGGGCTGGGGGCCGTGGCCGCCGCCCCAGGAGTACGGGACGCCGATCTGGTCGCAGGCCCGCTCGACGGCGGCGACGGCGTCGGCTCCGGCGCCGTCCGCCAGCACGCCGCACTCGGGGGCGGCGGAGGCGGCGGGCGCCGCGGCGAGGTCGAGGGCGGCGGTGCCGAGGCCGATCGTGACGGCCAGCACGAGCCTGGTGAGCTTCTTCATCGGAGTGTCCTTCGTGGAGCGTCAGGGGCGGACGCAGTTGATGTGGCCGTCGGGCAGTTCGCCGCCGTTGAAGTAGCGCAGCGCGGCCTCGAAGTCGGAGCAGCGCTCGGCGTCCTCGCGGGCGTCGTGTGCGTAGCCGATGTTGCTGTCGACGCGGCCCATGTCGAGGTCGTCGGCCAGCTCGTTGGTGTTGGGGCGGGCGACGGTCCAGTACCAGCGGGCGATCTGGCCGCTGCGCTCCAGCGACGCCGCGGCGTCCGGGTCGGCGAGCAGGTCGTACCCGAGCCACTGGCCCGCGGAGCGGTAGTTGAAGTCACCGGTGAGCTGGATGTAGCCACGGCCGCGGTAGCGCCCCGACTGACCCGCTTCCCCCGCGTCGTAGCGGAACCCGCTCTCGTTGCGCAGCGTGGCGAGGAACGCCGCGATGCGCGCCGGGTTGTTGATCTCGCCGTCGTCCATGGCCTGGTTGAGGCTGTCCAGGCCCTCCTCGACGACGTCCTCGCTGCCGATGAAGCCGTAGACGGCCTTGAGGTCGTCGAGCGTCACGGTCGTGGAGCCGCCGCCGTGCCGGGTCGCGGCGAGCAGCCGCACGGCGGTCGCGCCGTCCTCGTCGGCGACGAACCAGCCCGGCTCCAGGTCGCCCTCCTTGACCAGCAGCCGACCGTCCTCGATCGCGGCGACCCGGTCTCCGACGAGGTCGAACGCGGACACGCCTTCCTCCTGGAGGATCGACGGGGCGTCCAGCTCGCCCTCCTGCGCCCACAGGTCGTCGCCCTCCAGGTAGGCGATGCGGTCGCCGTCGAGCCGGAACCCCGTGACACCACCGCCGATCTCGGCCCAGCCGGGCTCCAGGTCGCCGCCCTTGACGAGCAGGTCCCCGTTCTCCTTCAGCGCGCCGACGCGGTCCCCGCTCAGCTCGAACGCCGTGACGCCCGACTCCTGGTGGATGGACTCGGCGTCGAGCTCCCCTTCCCGCGCCCACAGCTCGGTGCCCTCGGTGTAGGCGATCCGGCTGTCCTCAAGCTGGAAGTCGGTGACGTCGTTCGTGCTGATCTCGGCCCAGCCCGGCGCGAGGTCGCCCTCCTTGACCAGCAGGTGGTCGTCGGTGGTGATGACGCCGACGCGGTCGCCCTCGATCTGGAACGACTTGACGGCCTGGTCCTGGTGCACGAGCTCGCCGCCGAGTTCGCCCTCGGTGACGTAGAGGTCGGTGCCCTCGGTGAACGCGATGCGCCCGTCGCGGATCTGGAAGTCGGTGACGGAGTCGGTGTTGACGGTGAACCAGCCCGGCCCGAGGTCGCCCTCCTTCACCAGCAGGGAACCGTCGGTCTTCAGCACGGCGACGCGGTCGCCGTCGAGCTGGAACTTCACCACCCCGGACTCCTGGGGTTCCCAGTCGGCGTCGAGGCCGCCCTCCTTCACGAAGAGCGTGTCGCCCTCCAGCACGGCGATCCGGTCCTCCTGGCCCGGCAACGCCGACGCGGGCAGTGCGGGCGCCACCACCAGGAGGCCGGCACCGACGGTCGACGCCAGTGTCATGCGCAGGAACTTGGACATCGGTGGATCTCCGTTTCGCTCGGGTGCTCGTCTGGGAACGAGGCTGCCGAGCGTCGATGACTCCGCCGTGACGCGCCGACGACGGCTCACGTCATCGCGCTGCCACGGAGAACAAAGGCCAAGGGGGTCGTCAGTGGACTGTCCACTGACGACCCCCTGCGGATCAGGCCCGGTCCAGCTCGTCGCACACCCGGTCGAGCAGTCCCGGCACGGCCGACTCGACCATCCGGAGCACCTCGGCGTACTCGGCCGGACCGCCGTAGTACGGGTCCGGCACGTCGACGTCCTCCCCCGCCACCGGGTCGAACGACCGGAGCAGCCGCACGCGGTCCGGGTCGGTCACGAGCCTGCGCAGCGTCCTGGCGTGACCGGAGTCCAGCGCCACCAGCAGGGACGCGTTCAGGTGGTCCGAGCCCAGCGGGGCGGCGACGTGGCCGACGGGGTACCCGTGGTCGACCAGCACCGCGGTGGCCCGCCGGTCGGTGGGAGCACCGACGAGCCACAGGCCGGTACCCGCGCTGGTGACCCGCACCCGCTCCGCGATCCCCTCGCGGTGCAGGTGTTCCCGGAACACCAGCGCCGCCATCGGGGAACGGCACGTGTTGGTGCTGCCGATGAAGCTCACGTGCACGGCGGGCTCACCGGAGCAGCCCCTCGCACGCCGCCAGCACGATCGCCTCGGCGCTGTCCGGCGACGCGGGGTCGCTGCCGGGCGCCGACGCGTTGAGCGGGGACGGCCAGCCGTAGGAGAGCATGCTGCTGCCGTAACCCGCGATCCACGGGTCGTCGTTCCAGCCCGCCTCGTAGCCGTTGTGCAGGCCGAGGCCCGCCCAGAGGATCCGGTCGGACGCCACGTAGCACTGGGTCTCGTTGGCGTAGGCCATGATCCAGAGGTTGCCGGTGCCGATGTCCTGCGCCAGTGCGTTGATCATCAGGTGGTAGTCGCTGACGACCTCGTGCGAGAGCCCCAGGATCGTCACCCCGCCCATCTTCCAGCACTGGAGGGGCATCGGGATCGAGGCGGCCAGCTCGCCGCGGTCGATCTGCCCGATGATCAGGTTGGCGTGCCGGACCTCGGCCTGGCCCAGGTGCCCGTCCAGCCGCGCCACGTACTTGCGCCGCAGCTCCGCCCGCACGCCCGCGTCGGTCGTGTCCACCGCGAACGGCAGCTCGACCTCGGTCAGCTCGGTCGCGATGGGGCCTTGGACGTCGGTGAAGTCGCCGTTGTTCACGGTGTCGATGACGGCCGACGCCAGCCGCTGCCCCAGTTCGTCGGTCGGCAGGTCCAGCGGGTCCTGGTCACCGGCCGTGCCCTGGAAGAACAGGGCCATCGCGCCGAACTCCTGCTCGATGATCTCCGACGCCACGCCGACGAAGTCGCTGTGGAACGAGGGTTCCCGGCCGCACGACACGGGGTGCGTGCCGCAGCCGAAGAGCACGGCGAGCAGACCGCCGTCGTCGGTGTCGCGCACCGCGATCACCGGCACGTCGGTCATCACGTGGTCGAGGCCGACGCGGTTGAAGCCGACCTCGGCGCTTCCCTCGGCGAAGTGCAGCGTCGCCGGGATGGGCGTCTCCCCCACGGTCCGCTCCACCAGTTCGGTGAGCAGGTCCATGAACACGAACGTGGAGCCGTTGACGGCGTCCACGTCGGCGTCGTCGAGGTTCATCAGCACCTTGGGGTCCGGGTGCGTGTCGCCGATGAACGGGCCGCTGTGCGTGTGGCTCGCCACGATCATGAAGTCCGAGCTGCCGACCAGACCCAGCTCGTCGCACACCCGCCTGCGCAGCTCCTGGTGCACGTCGCGCGGGATGCTCACCACGTCCACGCGGAGCAGCACGTTCACCGAGCCGCCCTCGTGGATCGCGATGCAGTGCGCCCGCAGCGGGTGCGCGGGCGGCGGGGCCGACGGACTCGCCCCCCTCGGGTCCCAGCCGTAGCCGCCCATCCACAGGCTCGGCCAGCCCGGCACGGCGGGCGTGATGTCCAGTTCGTTGTAGGCGACCGCGAACCCGTCCGCGGGCGCGGCGGACGCGGCGGACGCGCCCGCGAGCCTGGTGGTGAAGACGGCGGTGGCGGCGAGCAGACCGCCCCGCAGGACGGACCGACGGCTGATTCCGGACACGGTGGAACTCCAGACGTGAGGTGGTGGGCTGACGGGCTTCTAGACGGGATCGGCCGCGAGTTCGGCGGCGATCCGGGAGGCGGCGGTGTACGGGTCGCCGACGGGCTGGGTGGCGTGGGCCTCGGTCTGCCTCGTCCACTCCAGACCGCGGGCGTCCCACTCGTCGTCGAGGCTCGGCTCGTTCCCGGAGGGGATGGTGCTGGGCAGCAGGTCCAGGAACCTCTCCCACCGGGGCTTGTAGTAGCCGTCGAGCAGGCCGTGCCAGTCGCGGTTCGCGTAGTCGTGCAGACCGCCCGACCCGAGCGCCTTCGAGGTCCAGATGGTCAGGATCGACCGCGCGTTCCACTCCAGGATCCCGCGCTCCTCGGCGTCGCCGCCCCACGCCTTCGCCTGCTCCAGCCAGGGGCCGAGCAGCCAGTTCCGGTCGGTGGCCAGGACCTCCGACGTCAGGTCGAGCGCGCGGAGGAACCGCCGCGAGTGCCTGGTCACGCCCGCGCGGTCCCGCGCCTCGTAGGCGGTGCGGAGCTGGTCGACGAGCAGCCTGCCGCGGTTGGCGAGGACCTGGCGGGTCACGTCGACCAGGTCGTAGCGGTAGGTCGCCGACGTGCGCAGCGCGGGCGCGACGGCCAGCATCTCACCGAGCACGGGCGCGAACTCCGCCGGGTCGTAGCGCCAGCGGTCGGGCCCGAAGTTGCTGGCGGAGGTCAGGTTCAGCGTCGGCCACGCGGCGAACGGCGTCTCGAGGGGACCTTCGCCCGCCTGGTGCCCGGTGGCGGCGAACGAGTACGCGGTGCGCAGCAGGATCCTCCACGCCGCGGCGGCGTGCGCGTCGGCGGCACCGTAGCGGCGCTCGGCGTAGGCGAGGATCCACGGTTCGAGGTCGACGGCGGTGCGCCGCCAGGTCATCTCGCCCAGCAGGTCGGCGACGACGGGGTTGTGGTGCGTGCCTTCGAGGGCCATCGCGCTGCCGACCAGCCGCTTGCGCTCCGGCGACGTGCGGACCTCCGGGAAGGTCCGGCCGGGTTCGACGAGGTTGCCGAACAGCCCCAGCCTGCCGCCGAAGTTCTGGATGGTGCCCCAGCACCACGGCACGCCCCAGTACGCCTCGGTGTCCTGCCACTTGCGGCTGTCGTCGGAGTCGAGGTCGAGCACGACGATCCGGTTCTCGTCGACCGCGTCGAGGACGTCCAACCGGGGGTTGTCCTGCCAGCCCTGCATCAGCCAGACCGCGCCCGGCACGGCCTTCTCCAGCTCGTCCTGCACGGCCCTGGCCGCCTCGCCGAGGTCCGCGCCGTCCAGCACCGCGGGCAGGTCGTCCGCGCCGACCTCGTGGAACAGGTCGTTCGAGTAGTGGGTCGTGGTGCCGAACCGCTCCGCCTGCGCCTGGTAGAACCGCCGCGCCACCTCGGGGTAGAGGGCCTCGGTGGTGTCGAGCCAGTACGGGCGGGGGTGGCCGGAGTAGTCGCCCTGCGCGGGGATGTGCGTGTCCGGGTGCAGGTCGGCGAACACCTGGTCGGGCACGTGCCCGACGAACGCGGGGAACACCGGCGTGATGCCCAGCTCGCGCATCCGCTCGACGATCCGCAGCCCCAGGTCGGCCCGCCGTTCCAGCAGGCCGACGCTGACCGGGCCGCTGAACCCCGAGGCGTCCTCGTCGTAGCCGGTGGTCTCGCCGTACCACTGCCACGGCTGGAGCGCGGGCTGCGCGATCCACTGCCGCACCTGGAGTTCGTCCATGCCGAAGTCGGTGAACGTGTCGTACCAGACGATCTCCTGCCCGATCAGCGCGAGCGCCCGGTTCGTGCCGCTCGCCGCCAGGTGGTCCAGCTCGCGCTCCCAGTCCGACCAGGTCCAGAACGGCGTGGTGTAGCCGAAGACGGTGAAGTTGTAGGCGTAGCGCTCGGTCAGCTCGGTGGACTGGCGGATCGTCGCGGTCGGGGTGGGCAGCGTGGCGGGCAGCGAGATCCGGTCGCCGTTGGTCGACAGGTGCTGGCCCGCCACGTACTTGAGCCACCAGTGGAACGCCGACATCGTCGCGACCGCGCTCGTGCCGCCGAGGACGATCCGCCCGCCGGACGCGCTGATCTCGAACGCGTCGGCCTCACCGGCGCGGGGCGTCAGCCGCCGCAGCCCGAACTGGTCCGCGTCGCGGCCGAGCAGCCGGGCGATGGCGGCGCGGACCGCGGGCGAGTCTGCGGGCACGGCGGCCCGCGCCGTCGCGGCACGACCGGCGCCGACCAGGGCCGTCGCCATCGTGCCGAGGAGGAAGCCGCGGCGGGAGATGCTGTGCATGTGTCGGTTCCTGTCGTCACCGGACTGGGACGACCACAGCCTCCGGCGCTCTGGTGACGTCCTGTTGACGCGGCGTTGACGCCACCCCCATTGCGGCCTGGACCCGCTCCGCCGTGGCCAGGTGCTCAGCCGCCCGCTCCCGCAGGCCGAGCCGTTCCTCGACGGCCGCCAGCACGGTCAGCGCCTGCGCCTCCCGCAACCGGAACCCGGTGCGCCGGGCCAGGTCGAGGGCGTTGCCGAGGTGCGCCACGCCCTCCTCGGGCGGCACGGTGCGGCCGAGGCCGATCAACGCGGTGATCTCGCCCTGCCGGTAGCCCGCGCTGCGGCTGATCTCCAGCGCCGACGTGTGCTTGACCAGCGCGGACGCCGGGTCGCCCGTGCGGTTCTCGACCGACGCGAGCGTGTTCAGCGCGTCCGCCTCGTAGCGCAGGTTGCCGGTCTCGACCGCCAGCGCCAACGCCTGCTCGCAGTGCCTGGTGGCCTCGGCGTAGTCGCCAGCCTCGCGGTGCGTGGCCCCGAGGTTCTGGAGCACCTCGGCCTCGTCGTGGCGCGACCGCAGCCGCCGGTGCACCGCCAGCGCCGCGTGGTGGTGGGCGAACGCCTCGGCGATCCGGCCCTGCCGCAGGCACACCCCGCCCAGGTTGTTGCGCGCGGTGGCGCCGGTGTGCGCGAGACCCGCCCGTTCGCACAGCGCGAGCGCCCCGGTCAGGAGGTCCCGCGCCTCCCGCAGCTCACCGCGTTCCAGGTGCATCGACCCCAGGTTGACCAGCGACGCGGCCTCAAGCCGTTCCGCGCCCAGCTCCCGGCTGGCCGCCAGCGCGCGGGTCGAGTGCGCGACGGCCACGTCCAGGTCGCCCAGTTCCAGGTGCACGACCCCCAGGTTGCCCAGCGCCACGCACTCGCCGATCCGGTTGCCCGACGCGCGGTGGCCCGCCAGCGCCCCCTCCAGGTCCTCCACCGCGGCCGGGTAGTCGCCCCGGCTCCAGAACAGCATCCCGCGGCTGTTGCGCAGCCACGGCCGAACGCCCTGCTCACCAGCATTCTCGGCGGCGGCGAGCGCGGTGTTCGTCGTCGTGAGCAGGTCGGCGTCGAGGCGGCGCGAGTGCAGGTAGCCGCGGACGGCGTCGGTGAGGTGCCAGGCGTACTCCGGCGCCACGTCCGCCGCCTGCCGGACCGCGGCGACCAGGTTCGCGCGCTCCTCGCCGAACCAGGTCGCGGCGTCGCACTCGTCGGCGAGGTGCGGCACGAGCGGGACGGTGTCCGGCTCCGGCCTCGGCAGCCGCGCCAGCGTCGGGTGCAGCAGTTCGGCCGCCGCGTCCGCGGTGTGCAGGTACTGCTCGTAGACCCGGCGCAGCGCCCCGGTGCGCGCGGCCGCGTCGTCCTCCTCCTGCGAGGTGGTCACGGCGTAGAGCCGCAGCAGGTCGTGGAACTGGTAGCGGCGCGGCTCGTACTGCTGCACCAGGCTCGCCGCGGCGAGCTGTTCGAGCAGCCGCGTGGCCGTGCCGAAGGGCACGCCGAGCAGCGCCGACGCGGTCGGGGCGGTGAAGTCCGTTCCCGGCACCAGCCCGAGCAGCCGGAACAGCCGGGCGGCGTCGGGGTTGAGCGCGCGGTAGGACGGGACGAACGCGCCGCGCACGGCGGCCGACTCGTCGCCGTCGACGGCCAGCGCCGCGAGCCGGTCGTCCTGGCGCAGCTCGGCCACGTAGTCGGCCACGTTCGGGCGCGGTCTGCTGCCCAGGTTGGCCGCCGCGATCCGCAGCGCGAGCGGCAGCCCGCCGCACAGCGCGGTCAGCTCCCCGCCCGCCACCGGGTCGTCGTCGACGACCCGCCCCGCGATGCCCGCGACCAGCGCACGGGCCTCCTCGGCGGACAGCACGTCGAGCGCGACCCGTCGAGCGCCCTGCAACGCGGTCAGCCCGCGCATCTCGCTGCGGCTCGTGACCAGCACCGCGCAGCGCGGCTCGGCGGGCAGCAGCCGCCGGACCTGGTCCACGTCGGCGGCGTTGTCCAGCACGACCAGCACCCGCCTGTCGGTCAGCAGCGACCGGTACAGCAGCTCCTGCTCGGCCTGGTCGAGCGGCACGCGTTCCGCGGAGACGCCGAGCGCGCGCAGGAAGTAGCCCAGCGCCTGGGTGACCGACGTGGTCGGGCTGGTCGAGTACCCGTGCAGGTTGACGTGCAGCACGCCGTCCGGGAACTCCGGCCGCAGCCGCCGCGCCACGTGCACGGCCAGCGCGGACTTGCCGACGCCCGGCGGTCCGGACACCACCAGGATCGGCGCGGCCGTGGCGTGCTGCTCGGACAGCAGGGCGGTCGCGAGGGCGATCTCGTCGGCGCGCCCGACGAAGTCGCCGATGTCCGGCGGCACGGTCGTGCCGACGGGCGGCCTGGGCGCGGGCCCTGCGGGTGCGGCGGCGTCCAGCGACGGGTCGTTGCGCAGGATCGCCTCGTGCAGCCCGCGGATCGCGTCGCCCGGCCCCAGGCCCAGTTCCTCGGCCAGCAGCACGTCGAGGTCGCGGTACACCTGGAGCGCGTCGGCCTGCCTGCTGGCGCGGTAGAGCGACAGCATCAGGCTCGCCCAGAACCGCTCCCGGTACGGGTGCGCCGCGGTCAGCGCCCGCAGCTCACCCACCAGTTCGTCGTGCGCGCCCAGCTCCAGGTCGGCCTCGACGCGCTGCTCCACCGCCAGCAGCCGCTGCTCCACGAGAGCGGGCACGTCGTCGCGGTGCAGCGCCTCCGACGGCACGTCGGCCAGCGCGGGCCCGCGCCACAGCCCGAGCGCCCGGTGCAGCAGCGCCGACCGGGTCTGGGCGTTCGGCGCCCGCCGGGCCTCGCCGATCAGACCGGTGAACCGGAACAGGTCCACCTGCTCCCTCGGCACGTCGAGGACGTACCCGCCGGGCACCGTCCTGATCGTGTCCGCTCCCCCGAGCGCCTGCCTCAGCCGCATCACGTACGCCTGGCACGTCGACCGCGCACCGCTCGGCGGCGCCCCGTCCCACAGCGTCCTGACCAGCCGCTCCACCGGCACCGTCTCGCCCGTGCGCAGCAGCAGCGCCGCCAGCACGACCCGGTGCTTGGCCGCGGCCAGCCGCACCACCGCCCCCTCGCGGCGCACCTCCAGCGGCCCGAGCACGCCAAAGCTCCACATGTGCGACATCCCCCCGTTGTCCTCCCGTGGCGATCCTGCTGAAGGACGGGGCACCGGTCAACCGGAACACGACCGCGTCACCCCTGCGCGCACGGGACAGGGGCACAGGGCCGCGTCCTCGACGCGCTCCGGGACCGACCGGCCGTTCGAGGTTCGCCGCAGGTTCGTCCAAGCCGGGGCTGGAGGCTGACCCGTGCGGTGTCGGCGGCGCTGTCCAGCACCACCCGCCGTCCCGCGACGAGACCGCGGTGGCGAGCGGCCCGGGCGTGGGGGGTCGACGGGGATCCGGCCGGGGGGCGCACCGAGGGCGTCGAGGGACACGTGGACCGCCACTGCCGGGGGCAGCGGTGGGTCGGGGCCGAACCCGCTCAGGTCGACGAACAGCTCGCCGTCGGGACACCGGTCCAGCACGCCGGGTCCACCAGCCGCTCGAACGGCCGCGGATCGGTGGCGTGCGGGACGTCCGGCCCTACGGCAGCGGCACGACCGCCCTCACGTGGAACTCCCCGTCCTGCCCGACCTCGATGACGGGCAGCCGGCGCGCGACAGCGTTGCCGGTCGTGGCGTCCAGGGTGAAGGGGCCGCCCGCACCGCGCACCTGGTTGCGTTCCCGGTCGGACCGGGCCAGCTCGGCGCGCACGTCCTGGCGCGTCGGCAGCTCCCCCTGCTTCATCCCGATCGCCGAGCGGCTGATCACGTCCCGCATCGTCAGCATCGCGTCGTGCATCATGACGCCCCAGCCGTCAGCGAGATCGGTGGTGGAGAACCCGAGCCGCTGGAACTCGAGGGTGAGTTCGGCGAACTCGGTGATGCCCATCTCCCGCGCCGCGTCCGGGTCGACGTGCGGGGTGTAGACGACGGCCAGGGGAGGCTGGTCGGCCCGAGGTCGCAGGTCCTCCCTGCTGCGCAGCATCGACGCGTCGGAACCGGTGACGAGCGTGATGAGCCGGTCACGCGCGCAGCTGCGGTTCCGCAGGTTGTTGATCAGGTCGTCGAGCAGGACCGCGCGGCCCGCGTAGAGCACGGTGGTCGGGGCGCCGTCACCGCACAGGTCCCTGGTGATCTGGTTGAACTGGTTGTCGAGGGTCGCCTCGGTGTCGAACCGGTTCTCCACGGTGATCGGCAGCCTGCCGCTCGCCGAGGCGTCCTTGAACTCCTTGTAGAGGGTGGCGGGGTAGAGGTCGTCCTCGTTGACGTCGTAGACGAGCATCGCCTTGCCGACGCCCCGTCCGGCCAGGTAGCCCGACAGCACCGCGATCTGGTTGCCGGTGGTCGAGCTGACGCGGGTGAAGCCCCTGATGTACCGGGCGGGCTCGCCCGGTTGCGCGGGCGGCTCGACGTTGAACCCCGTGGCGGTCACCACGGAGGCGACCATGGGGATGTCGGCCTCCGCCAGCGCGCGGGCCGTGTGCTGGGCGTTGGTCGTGCTCTGGCCGACCCCGATCACACCGACCAGCCGCTGTTCGTCCGCCAACTCCACCAGCTGGTCCACCACACGTCGCCACTCCTGCTGGCCGCTGCCGGGATTGGCCAGCAGCAGGCGGATCTTCGGCTCCTGCCTGTCCCCGTTCGCGGCGAGCTGAGCGACGAGCGCACCCTCCAGCTGCGCGCGAACCCGCTGCCAGGTCACGCTCCCCACGTCGGTGGGCAGCAGCGGCGTGAGGAGGGCGACCGTGACGTGCGGCTGCCCCGACACCCGTTCGTTCTCCTCCAGGATCCGCCGCTGCACGTCGGCGAGCTGGTCGTCGAACACGTAGGAGCCGTCCGTGACGCCGACGCACTCACCTCCCCGGTCGTGGACGCCCTCCCCGCACCGGGTGATCAGGTTCACGCCGAAGGCGGCAGCGGCGCCCACCACCAGCACCGCCACCGCGGCGATCACCCCGAGCCGGACGCGCGCCCTGCGCAGCACGCGCGCGGGCGTCGGCGGCGTGAAGTCGACCTCCTCCGGCGGCTGGGCCAGCAGTTGCCACCGCGCGGACCGGCTCACCACGGGAGCATCGCCCGCCTCGGCCTTCGCCTCCAGCAGCGCAGCGGCCTTGAGGAAGTCGTTGCGCGCCACGCCCGGCTGCTGCGCCAGGGCCTTCAGGTCCAGCGCGGCGCTGCTCCACAGTTCCGCGCGGTTCGCGGTGGACAACGGATCGTTGGCCGCCCACAACGCCACCAGCACCCGCGCGATCGTCCGGCCGGGTTCCGACCGCGGACCGGCGAGGCCCGCCGAGGCCAGAACCCGGTCGGGGTCGGCCTCGTCGGTGTCGAGGTCGTTGGGTGCGGCGGTGACCGCGTCGAGTTCGGCGAACCACTTCCGCGAGTCCGGGAGCAGCGCCTCCAGGTTCCGCAGCACCTCGTCGAGGTCGCGCAACGCGAGGGCGTGGTAGCCGCGGTCGGCGTCACGCCCGTTGTCCCGCAACCAGGTGTGCGCGGCCGTCCACCGCTCGGGGTCGGCGGCGAGGCGGCGCAGCAGCAGGTGCCGCAACGCGGGCACCATGACCACGCGACCAGTGTCGTGGGCGCGGACCTGGAGGGCGTCGGGCACGAGGCTCGTTCCCCCGCGCGAGGTCACCAGTCCGCTGCCCGACAGCTCGTCGGCCTGTTCCACGTCACGAGCGGCGGCGCAGGGCTCCAGTGCGGCAGCGCGGGCAGCCACGGCGGCACGGGCGTCCACGGTGGACAGAGCGGCGTCCGACGGCGAGCCGAGCAGCTCCCGCAGCAGCCGTTCCCCGACGGTGACCGGGTCCCTGTCGACCGGGCCGCGCCACCGGTTGTCCAGCAGCCCCTTCACCGACGGGTCGTCACCCGTGTGGTCGCCGATCGCCCTCACGACCACGGCGGTGGCGGCGGGATGACCGAGGGTGAAGCGGTACACCTGCGCGGCGACCGCGCGGTGGGCGTTGAGCCTCGGTCCGGCGATGTCGGACACCATGTCCTTGACCTCGTCCGGCGTCAGGTCCCGCAGCGCCACCGGGTAGGAGTCGCTGTCGTACCCGCCCTGCCTGCGTTCGAGGTAGTCGTCGTAGCCGGCCTTCTCGGCGAACGGGATCTCCTCGTCCGGCGCCACGTGCCGGGCCACGCCACCCGCGCTGGTGGCGACCACGGTCAACGGGTCGGGCTCGCCGCGGCGGGCGTCGGCGAGCGCCTGGTAGAGGAGACGGCCGGGCTTGGTGTCCACGTCGTCCAACAACAGCACGCAGTTCAGCGACCAGGCGCGCGCACCGCGGCCCTTGGCGAAAGCGGCCCGCAGGTCGGCCAGGAACGCGGCCCACAACAGCTCCGTGGCCTCCTCGTGGTCGGCCTCGCTCGCGTCGTCGCGGGTGAGCAGGTTGAGCCGGACCAGCTCGTCGTAGGCCTGGTTGCCCGAGCCGTACCACTCCAGCCCCTCACCCAGGACGACGCGGCGCCCGTGGCGCCACGACACCAGGCCGTGCAGGACGAGACCCGCCGCGTACCGCGCCGCCGTGGCCACCCCCGGCACACCGCCCACGACCGACACCGTGCCCGTGACGTCCTGCGCCAGGTCGTCCAGGAAGGTCCGGAGCCGGTCGACGTTCCGAGCGTTCTCCAACGCCTGTCGAATGCGTGCTCGGGAGGCCTGGCCGGGTGAGTCCAACTCCGTGGAGATGGCCACCTGAGCGGTGACGAAGCGGGGGAACGGGATCGAGCGGTAACCGGCGACGGTGCGGTTGAGGTCGAAGGTGAGCAGCGAGAGCACCTTCCAGGCGGTGGCGCTCTTCAGCTCGCCGCAGTTGACGCGGGCGTGGGGGACCCTGTCCCGCACACGGCTCTCCAGGACGTCGAGCAAGGCGGTCTTCCCACAGCCCTTGGGCCCGGTGAAGATCAGGATCGGCGCACGGCGGGTGGTCGGGTAGCCGTTCGACTCCGGTCTGGTCGTGAACTCCCGGACCAGGGCGATGGCCCGGTCCCTCCCGTGCAGGTTGATCGACTCGCCAGGCATGTGCGTCCCCCGTGCGAACTAGCGCGAGCGAACATCATCTCGCCAGGTGGGGGCCGTGTCACGCCCCCAGTGGGGTGCCTGCTGGTCACCGGGGCACCGGACGGGCGGGGGGTTCCTCCACCCGATCGGCGCAGGTCGGGACGAGCGCCGACGACCTCCGTGCTCGACGGTGTCGCGTGCGGGGCCGGAAGGGGTGAGGCGGTCGGGGCCGTGGGGTGTCGGGCTGACCGCGCACCCGATCCGGCTCCGCCGCCACCCTCGCGGCACGACCCGGCCCGCACGGTGTCGAGGCACGGCGCGGCAGTGCTGGCGCGCCGCGCAGCCGGATCGGAACCGCGTTCCACGCGACCAAGGGGTCCCCCGGTCGGGGGACCCCGCCCGCCGGCTACACCCGCTCGGCGGCGACCGTCGTCGTGGGCTCGCCCCCGGGCTGCCTGCGGTCCTCCAGCTTGATCCCGCACTTGCCGATCAGGGCCGCACCGACACCGATCGTCGTGACCGCCGGAGCGGCCAGCACCGCGACCAGCCCGAGGGCCACCGGCACGTCCACCACCACGTCGTCCTTGCTGTCGCGCACGACCACGCGACGGTGGACGCCCTCGCTGACCAACCCGCGCACGGCGTCGACCACGGAGTCGACGGAGGTGCGGTGGGACTCGGGCTTGGATTCGCTCATGACTCTCCTCGAACCGGGGACTTCCCTTGACACCTCCAGCCTGTCGGCGGCGGAGCGGCCTGCCATCAGGGTTTCCCCTGACCCCCGCCTGATTCACCCCCCAGGAGGGACCGGCCGCCTCGACGCGGTCATCAGAACAAGCTGGGGCGTGGGACCTCCTGGGCCACGGCGAAGGCGTCGTGCCACTTCACGCCGTCGCCCGCGAAGCGGGTCCCGGTGGAGGTGGCCACGTAGACGTCCGCGGCGGCGCCCCTGGTGAAGGTGACGACGTCGTCCTTGCCGTCGCCGGTGACGTCGCCGACGCCAGGCAGTTCGTCGCCCACCGCGAAGTGGTCGTGCCAGCGGGTCGACGTGCCGAACGACGTCCCGTTCGACAGCGCCGCGGTGACCGCTCCGTCCACGAAGGACACCGCGTCCGCTCGCCCGTCGCCGTTCACGTCGCCCACGGTCGACCGGGCGGGCAGCGCGTCGTGCCAGCGCCAGGCGTCCTGCACGAACCTGGTCCCGTCCGACAGCGAGGCGTACGCCGCGCCGCCGGTGAAGGTGACGACGTCGTCCCGACCGTCGCCGTCCACGTCGCCGACGGCGGGCCGCTCGGCGCCCACGGCGAAGTGGTCGTGCCACTTCACCGCCGTGCCCGCGAAGCCCCTGCCGGTGGACAGCGCCACGAACACGTCGGCCGCGTCGCCGCGGGTGAACGTGGCGATGTCGTCGCGGCCGTCGCCGTCGAAGTCGCCGACCAGCGGCACCTCCGCGTCGGCCGCGAAGAAGTCGTGCCAGCGCCAGCCGTCCTGCACGAACCGCGAACCGTCCGACAGCGCCACGTAGACGTCCGCGCTCGCGCCACGCGTGAACGTGGCCACGTCGTGCTTGCCGTCGCCGTCGAAGTCGCCCGTCACCGGGATCTCGTCCTCCACCGCGAAGTGGTCGTGCCACTTCACCCCGGAGCCGACGAACCGCGTGCCGTCGGACCTGGCGACGAAGACGTCCGCCGTCGTCGACCGGGTGAACGTCAGCACGTCGTCGCGGCCGTCGCCGTCCACGTCGCTCGTCAGCGGGTGCGTCGTGCGGGCCGACACCACGGCGCTCGGCGCACCCGCGTTGCCCGCGCCGTCGACCCCCACCACCTGGTAGTACCAGGTTTGCCCCTCGCGCAGCGCCCGGTGCGTGAACGAGGTGCTGGACGTGGTGCCCAGCGGGGCGAACGGCCCGGAGGCCGAGGTCGAGCCCAGCACCCGGTACGAGCGGGTGCCCACGTCGTCGGACGACTCGTCCCACGTCAGGCGCAGCGAGTGGACCTTCGTGCCGGTGAACGCCACCCGCCCCGGCGCGGACGGGCCGGTGGTGTCCGCGAAGGGCGGCACCAGGCTGTCCACGGCGTACCGGGCGGCCGTCCACGGCCCGCCGGACGGACGCAGCTCGACCGTGACCGCGGACTTGCCCGCCGTCGCCGGCGCGGGCAGCGCGTAGGTGTCCTCCAGCCAGCGCGACACCGCGTTCCCCAGGGGCTGCGACCAGGTGCCGACCGCCACGCCGTCCACGAGCACCTGAGCCCGTTGCCCGGCGCGGTCCTGGTCGCCCAGCCTGCGCAGCAGCACGCCGTTGTTGGTGGCCGCGACCGCCACGCGGAACGACGTCGGTCCGGACGACGAGCGCACGTCGTCCCGCACCACCACGTCGTCCTGGTCGCCCTCGAACCGGCCGTCCAGCGCGGCCTGCCCGCCACCGGTCTCGGACCAGGAGTGCGCGGACCGCGACGCGGCGTCGCCCGCGTCCACGGTGTCCGTCCGGCGCACGGCGGGTTCGGGGCGCGCGTAGAGGAACGCCGTGGACGAGTAGTCCGCCCGCACGTCGTCCTGCGGCCCGTGCTCGATGCCGAAGTCCAGCGCACTGGCGTAGCCGACGGAGTCGGCCAGCATCAACCGGTACGTGGCGTCGCACTCCCCCGCGCAGCCACCGGTTCCGACGAGGTGCCGGGTGTTGCCGTTGAGCGGGTTGGCGAACTCGCCGCGGTCGAAGTACCAGCCGCCCTCGTAGAAGTCCTCGGTGCCGGTGCCGTGCAGCTGCGGGCTGGGCGAGCCGTCGACGTGCACGCGCTCGTCGCCCTCCAGGTACCCGCGTCCGGCCGGGCCGCGCATGGTGTGGCTGACGCCGACGAACCGGCCGCGACCGGACGCCGAGACGAACGGCCAGTCCTGGCCCGGAGTGGTCGTGCCGGACCGGGACTGCGTGGTGAACCAGCCCGCGGCGCCGCCGGGCCCGAGGTCGGTGCTCCACCGGCCGTCCGGGGCGGACGTCACCTCGGACGACACGTCCGGCACCGCGGCCGAACCGGTGTTCACCAGCTCCACCAACGCTGCCGTCCGGTACGGCATGGGCCACCAGCTCGACGACCAGCCCGCCGGGTCGACGGCGGTCATCAACGACCCGATCCGCCGCGGCGTGCCCAGGCCGGCGCCGAAGAACTCGGCGACCGGACTGTCCACCGTGGTCCGCCCGTCGAAGGTGATCCGCAGCCGCAGGGAGTCCGGCGCGCCGCGCAACCGCAGCGCCGAGACCGCGCCGGGCCCGGTCAACGACGCCAGGGTGGTCCTCTCGCCCGCCGCCAACGAGAACGTGCGAGCGGCGGTCGTCGCCCCCGCCGCCGCGGGCTTCGGGTCGCGGGTGCCCGCCGCCCGCAGCATCGCGATCACGTCGTCGGCGCGGTCGTCCGGGTCGAACGCCACGACCCCCGCCGACGTGGGGAAGTGCCGGTAGGTGACGTGGTGGAAGTTCGGGTTGTGCTCGACGGTCACCTTCATCGAGGACCGGTACGGCATCGGGACCTTCACGTGGACGCCACCGGAGCTCTGGTCCGCGGTGGCGACGAGCGGGGGCACGAACGGCGCGCCCTGACCGCCCGACACGAGGTCCTGCAACGACCGGTCCACGACGGCGCGCCCGTCGAGTTCGATCCGGATCCTGCCCGCCCCGGTCAGGTCGCCGGTCGGTCGACCGCCGGAGGCCTGGGTGAACCAGAGCGACGCGATCTCGCCCGCGCCGGTGTCCTCGGCGATGACGCAGCCCTGCGCCTCGGTGCGCAGGCACGAGTCCCGCCCGGAGAAGCCGTCGTCGTTCGAGCCGTCCCGGCCGAAGCTGGAGAACTGCCGGGTGCGCACGCCCGGCGGGGTGATGGTGGCGAGCTGGTCGAGCCGCCGGTAGGTGTCCCAGCCGTGCGCGCCCACCCCGGGGGCTGCCGTGGCGGCGTGTGCCGACGGCACGAGCAGCGCGGCGGCGGTCAGCGCCACCGCGGCGAGTCCGATCCTGCGTGTGTCCACGACGGACCTTTCGGTGCGGAGGGGGACGCCGGGTCGCGGCGTCCCCCTCGGACGGGATCAGGCCCCCGGAGGGCTGACGTAACCGGAGATCAGCACGTTGCGACCACCGGCCCGCGCGGTGACGGGGTTGATGGTGGTGGCGGCCACCCGCGACGTGGTGGGGCTGTTGCCCCAGTTGCCGTTGATCGTCGTGATGGTGCCGTTGGTGTTCACCGCCGAGACCACCGAGACGTGGCCGCCGGTACCGGAGCCGGGCTCGCCGTAGACCACCCAGTCGCCGACGGCCGGGGTGCCGAGCTGGCCCGCCGGGCGGCGCTTGAACAGACCGCGGTCGACGCCCCACTTGCCCAGCGCGGTGGCGACGTAGCTGCCGCGCGGCGTGCCCGCGATGCCCGCCCGCTCCCACGTCCAGGTCGCGAACATGGCGCACCAGTCCAGCGTGCACGGGCCGTACTTGGTGCAGCCGGGGTAGGACACGCCCACCTCGCCGCGCGCGATGTCGCCGATGCCCTGGCGCAGCGACGAAGTGCCGCCGAGCACGAACGTGGCGATGTCGGCCTTGCGGTCGCCGTTGAAGTCACCGGTGCGCGGGACCTCCGTGCCGACGGCGAAGTGGTCGTGCCACTTGACCGAGGTGCCTGCGAACCCCGTGCCGGTGGAGGCCGCGACGTAGACGTCCGACGCCGCCCCGCGGGTGAAGGTCGCGATGTCGGTCTTGCCGTCGCCGGTGAAGTCGCCGACCTCGGGGATCTCGTTGCCGATGGAGAAGAAGTCGTGCCACAGCACACCGTCGCCCACGAACGACGACCCGTTCGACAGCGCCACGTACACGTCACCGACGTCACCGCGGGTGAACGTGACGACGTCGACCTTGCCGTCCCCGTTGAAGTCGCCGGCGTCGACGACCTCGCCCCCGATGCCGAAGTGGTCGTGCCACACCGAGGACGTGCCGAAACCCGTGCCGGTGGACAGCGCCACGTAGACGTCGGCGGTGTCGCCGCGGGTGAAGGTCGCGATGTCGTCCTTGCCGTCACCGTTGAAGTCTCCGGTCAGCGGGACCTCGTTGCCGATGGAGAAGAAGTCGTGCCACAGCACGCCGTCGCCCACGAACGACGACCCGTTCGACAGCGCCACGTACACATCGCCGACGTCACCGCGGGTGAAGGTCGCGATGTCGTCCTTCCCGTCGCCGTCGAAGTCGCCCACGAGCGGGGTCTCCACGCCGACGGCGAAGTGGTCGTGCCACTTGACCGAGGTGCCGGCGAAGCCCGAACCGTTGGACAGCGCCACGTACACGTCCGCCGCGTCACCGCGGGTGAACGTGACCACGTCGTCCTCGCCGTCACCGTTGAAGTCACCGGTCAGCGGGACCTCGTTGCCGATGCCGAAGAAGTCGTGCCACCTCCAGCCGTCCTGCGCGAACTTCCCGCCGTCGGACAGCGACACGTAGACGTCGCCCGTCGGGTCGTCGGCCGACGCGGCGGGTGTCGCCACCGCGAGCCCCGCCACCGCGGCCGTGCCTGCCAGCAGCGCGGTGAACACCTTCCTGAACACGTTGTCCCCCCTCATCACAGGACCCCCGGCGCCGGGATCTCGGCGCCGATCGCGAAGAAGTCGTGCCACAGAACACCGTCGCCCGCGAACCCGGAACCGTTCGAGAGCGCCACGTACACATCACCGACGTCACCGCGGGTGAACGTGACGACGTCGTCCTTCCCGTCGCCGTCGAAGTCGCCGACACCGGGAAGCTCCCCGCCGACGGCGAAGTGGTCGTGCCACACCGACGACGGGGCGAAGGAGGTGCCGGTGGACAGCGCGACGTAGGCGTCGCCCGCGTCACCGCGGGTGAACGTGACGACGTCGTCCTTGCCGTCGCCGTTGAAGTCGCCCACCGACGGCAGCTCGCCGTTGATGGAGAAGAAGTCGTGCCACAGCACGCCGTCGCCCGCGAAACCGGACCCGGTCGAGAGCGCCGCGTACACGTCGCCGGACGAGCCGCGGGTGAACGTGACGACGTCGTCCTTCCCGTCGCCGTCGAAGTCGCCGACACCGGGGACCTCGCCGCCGACCGCGAAGTGGTCGTGCCACTTGACCGAGGTCCCGCTGAAGGCGGAACCCGTCGACAGGGCCACGTACACGTCCGCCGCGTCACCGCGGGTGAAGGTCGCGATGTCGTCCTTGCCGTCGCCGTTGAAGTCCCCCACGGCCGGGATCTCGGTGCCCGCGGCGAAGAAGTCGTGCCACAGCACGCCGTCGCCCACGAAGCCGGAACCGTTCGACAGGGACACGTACACGTCCGCGACGGTGCCGCGGGTGAACGTCGCCACGTCCGCCTTGCCGTCGCCGTTGAAGTCACCGGTCAGCGGGATCTCGCCGCCCACCGCGAAGTGGTCGTGCCACTTGACCGACGTGCCGCTGAACGCCGTGCCGGTCGACGCCGCGACGTACACGTCGGACGCCGCGCCGCGGGTGAACGTGGCGATGTCGGCCTTGCCGTCACCGGTGAAGTCGGTGTCGCCGCCGCCCACCACGACGTCGGTCCGGCTCGGCGCGACCGTGTCGTACTGGTAGAGGTTGTGGTTGTTCATCAGCGAGATGACCTTGCTCGCGTAGTTCGGGTCCGTGGCGTACTTCTTGGCCACCTCGGTGATGAACCGGTTCGGGTCGTGCCGGAACGGCAGCGCCCCCGCGTAGTTCGCGCTCGTCGTGAGCAGCCTCCCGTAGTCGCGGAACGAGTCCCGCACGGACGCGTACACCCGGAAGTACGCGGTGACGGTGTGGCAGCCCGGCGTGCACTCCGTGGTGGAGTACGCGCGGCAGCCGGTCGCGATCGGACCGGGCGTGCCGGGCGCGGTGCACTTGAACCCGAAGTAGTTGCGGTCGTTGACCGACAGCCTGCTGCCGCCCCACGCCGACTCCAGGATCGACTGGCCCACGGTGACCGAGGCCGGGATGTCGTACTCGGCCATCACCGCCTGCGCCGCCGGTCCGGCCACCGCGAGGTACGCGGCGGTGTCGGCGGCGATCGTGACCGCCGAAGCCCGCACCTGGTCCTGGTTCGGCGTGCTGTCGCCGCCCGCGCGGGCGGTGCCCGCCGCCGTCGCGAACACCACCACCGCCAGCACGAGCGCGCCCACCCCGCGCCCCGTCCCCGTTCTGCTCCTCATGCGCTCCCCAGCTTCCCTGAGACCGGGAGGTCGTTTCCTCCCCCTCGGTCCGGGACGCTAGGGACGCGTTCTCAAGGAACCCTGCGGGATTTCTGCGACCAGCGGTTCCCGCGCCTCCCGGCTGCCGTGGTGGGCGAACAGGGTCCGCGCCTCCTCCCTGGCGGCCCGCGCCTCGTCGGGCTCGTCGAGGGCGTCGAGGGCGATCGCCAGGTCGCGCAGGCTGCGGGCCCGCCACAGGGGCAGGCCCAGCGCGTCCCACCAGCGGATGGACCGGGTCAGGTGCTCGCACGCCTCGACGGGTCGGTCGCGCACGAGGTCCAGCTCACCCAGCGTGCGCAGCACGAGCGCTTGGCCGAACCCGTCCTGCATCGAGTGGCAGGTGTCGAACGCCTCGTCCAGCAGTTCCGCGGCCTCGGCCACCTCGCCGAGCCGCAGCAGCGACTTCGCCAGCGCCTGCGCGGTGTAGGCGGCGCTGAGGCGCTGACGGCCCGCGCGGATCACCTCGTGCGCCCGCCGGGCGTCCCTCGCGGACTCGGCGTACCGGCCCGCGGCGCGGTGCAGGATGCCGCGGGTGCGCAGCGCCATGCCCACGCCGAACTCGTCCTCCGACTCCGCGTAGAGCCGCGAGGCCCGCTCGCACTCGGGCAGGGCGGCCTTCACGGCGCCCAGTTCGACCAGCGTGGACGCCCGCAGGTGCGCCGCCCGCGCCAGCACCCGGTGCTCGCGCAGGTGCGGCTCGGCCGCGTCGAACTCGGCCAGCGCCTCCACCAGCCTGCCCTGGTCGCGCAGCACGCCGCCGAGCAGCACGCGCAGCACGGCCCGGCCGCCGGTGTTCCCGACCAGGGCGTAGGCGTCGGCGGCCTGCGTGTAGTAGTCGGCGGCCTCGTCCAGCCGGTCCTGCTCGCTGCGCAGCCACCCCAGCCCCGCCAGCAGCAGGCCCTGGGCGGCGTGGTCACCGGCCTCACGGGCCGCGCCGAGCGCGCTGGTGTGCGACCGCCACCAGCGGGCGAACTGGTTCTCCACGGCGAACGTCGACGCGCACAGCACCGCGGCGAGCCGGGTCGCGGCGGCCACCGACCCCAGCTCGGCCAGCCGTTCCACGGCCGCCAGCAGCGCGGACTGCTCGGCGGCGAACCACGCCGTCGGGTTCGTCCGCACGGTCGCGAGCCACCCCGCGGGAGGTTCCACGCCGCCGGTGGGCTCCGGTCTGAGCACCCACGTGCGGAAGTCGACCGACACCCGTTCCACGACGCCCGCCCAGCACCCGACGGCTCGTTCCACGGCCGTCAGCAGGGCGTCCCGCTCCTCCTCGGCCTCGGCCCGTTCCCAGGCGAACGTCCTGGTCAGGTCATGCGGCCGGTACCGGGACGAGCCCGTGCCGTCCACACCCGTCACGTCCAGCAGCTGGGCGCGGACGAGAGCGTCGACCACGTCCTCGGCCTCGTCCACCGGCACGTCCAGCAGCACCGCGACCAGCCACGCGGTGAAGTCCGGCAGCCCGAACCAGCCGATGCGCCGCAACGCCGTCCGCTCCGCCTCGGCCAGGCCCGCGTAGCTCAGCGCGAGGCTGCCTCGCACCTCCAGGTCGCCGACCGCGAGCTCGTCCAGCCGTCGCCGCTGCTCCCCCAGCCGTTCCGCGAGCCGGGCCAGCCGCCAGTCCGGCCGGGCCGCGAGCCGGGCGCCCGCGATCCGCACCGCCAGCGGCAGCCGCCCGCACAGCCGCACGATGTCGCGGGCCCGGTCCTCCTCGGCGGCGCACCGGTCCGCGCCGACCAGGGACCCGAGCAGCGCCAACGACTCCTCGTCGGTCAACTCGCCCAACTCGACGTGCGACACGCCCTCCAGCGCGGCCAGCCGGGTGCGCCCGGTGATCAAGCACCCGCACCGACCGGCGGGCAGCAGTGGCCGGACCTGGCGTTCGTCGGCGGCGTCGTCCAGCACGACCAGCAGCCTGCGTTCGGCGGTGACCGTGCGGTAGAGCGCGGCCAGCTCGTCCGGGTCCTCGGGCACGGCCGTCGCGGGCACGCCCAACGCCCGCACGAACCGGCCCAGCACGTCGACGGGCGCCACGCGGTCCGGGCGCGATCCGAGCAGCCGGGCGTGCAGGACGCCGTCCGGGTAGCGGTCGCTCAGCCGGTGCGCCAGGTGCACCGCGAACGCCGTCTTGCCGGTTCCCGCCTTGCCCGACACGGCGACCAGCGGCACGTCCGACCCGGTCACGGCGGCCAGTTCGGCGGCCCGCCCGGTGAAGTCCACGACGTCGGGGGGCAGCTGGCCGGGCGTGGTCCGCACCGGCGCGTCCTCGACCGCGGGCTCACCGGCGAGGACCCGGTCGTGCGCGGCCCGCAGCTCCGCCCCCGGTTCCACGCCCAGTTCCTCGACCAGCAGCCTGCGCGACTCCCGGTACGCGGCCAGCGCGTCGGACTGCCGCCCCTCCCGCGCGAGCGCCAGCACCCACCGGCTGCGCAACCGCTCCCGCAGCGGGTGCAGGTCCACCAGCGCGGCCAGGTCGGCCGCCCGCACCGGGCCGCCCACGTCGAACAGGTCCTCGTGGACCGCCGACCACGCCTCCTCCAGCACGGCCCGCCGCCCGTCCGCCCACCGACCGACCGCGCCGCCCAGCGGGGCACCCCGCCACAACTCCCTCGCACGGGCGAACTCCCGTGCGGCCCCGCCGCGGTCCCCGTCCGCCAGCGCCCGCCGACCAGCCGCGATGGCCGCGTTCCACACCTCCAGGTCGGACGGCGCGTCCAGCAGGTACCCGCCGCCACGCCGCACCACCACACCACCCACGACCCGCCGCAACGCCGACACGTGCGTCTGCACCGCGGCGCGGGCGTTGTACGGCGGCCGCTCACCCCACAGCGCGTCGACGATCCGCTCGATCTCCACCACCTGCCGTCCACCGACCACGAGGACGGCCACCAACGTGCACGCCCTGCGCCCCCCGAGCGCGAGAGCCCCCTCCGCCCCCCACGCCTCCACCTGCCCCAAGATCCGGAACTCCACGTCTTCCCCCCGTTAGAGAACTCGCCCCCACTCCTACCAGACGGGCTATGGGGAGAAGGGGGAATTGGAGCAGGAGCCGCAGGCAGGACGACACCGGAGGCTCGGGCGGACACGGCGAAGCCGGTGACGCGCGCCTACAACGCCGTGCGCGGTGGAGGAGGTCCACCTCCTCGACGGCTACCCGGCCCGGAGGAACCGGTGCCGGCGTTGACCGGCGCGCGCGGCGAGTGCACCGGTGTGCTCGCCCGCACCGACCGGTGGCCGCCCCTCCCTTCGAGGGCCTGCCGCGCGTGCGGAGCCGTCGACGCCCCGCTCGACCAAGAAGGACTCAACGAACTGAAATCCGGGCGGCACAAAGGGGTTCCACCGGACTACGCTCGGATGAGGACCGATCAACAGCCACGGTCGGCGCGGACCCGAGGGAGCTACCGAAGTGGTGGAGACGCACGACATCGCCCGCCCGCCCGCCGAGCTGAGCGCGGCCCTCGCGGCCATCGGCAGCGCGACGGCCAGCGCCGAACTCAGCCGCATGGGCATCCGCAGCGCGTTCATCCGCGGCCCGGTCTCGGTGACCCCCGGCGTGCGCGTGGCGGGCCCGGCGCTGACGCTCCAGTTCCTGCCGAAGCGGGAGGACCTCTACCCCGTCGACGAGTACGCCGAGCCGGAGAAGCAGCTGCACCGGCACGTCATGTACCACGCCCAGCCCGGCGACATGATCGTCGTGGACGCGCGCGGCGACATGGGCAGCGGTGTGTTCGGCGAGATGATGCTGACCTACTTCAAGGGCCGCGGCGGCGCGGGCGTGGTGGTCGACGGGTGCCTGCGCGACGTCGGCGAGGCCAAGAAGCTCGGCCTCGGGCTGTGGATCCGTGGTGCCACGCCGAACTTCCACGCGCAGACCGACATCGTCCCGGTCGCCGTCAACGTGCCGGTGGCGTGCGGTGGCACGCTCGTCGAGCCGGGCGACATCGTCGTCGCCGACGACGACGGGGCGGTCGTGGTGCCGGTCAAGCTCGCGCCCGCGCTGGTGGCCGTCGCCCAGGAGCACGCGGAGTGGGAGGAGTTCTCCCGGATCCGACTGGCCGAGGGCGGCGACCTGCGGCTGTACTACCCGCTGTCGGAGGAGGCCCGGCCGGAGTACGAGCGGTGGCGCGCCGAGCGCGGCCCGGCCTGACGGGCGCCCTCAGCTCCACGGCCGGTCGCGGCTCGACGGTCGCGGCTCGACGGTCGCGACCGCCGGGCTCACCGACGGGCACCACCCCCAGCTCCACAAACGGTCACGGCCAGGACCGCAGGCAGCAGCACCACAACCGGACCTGGCCCAACCGCCCCGACCACCGGACTCACCAGCGGGCAGCACCGTCAGCTCCACAGCCGGTCGTGGCTCGACTCGGAGTCCCAGTGCGTCGTCTCGGCGAAGAACACCGGGTCGCGCGGGTCGAGGTGGCGGCGCAGCAGCTCCTCGTCGATGTCGCCGAACCCCAGCCCCGGCGTGTCCGGCACCGCGATGTGGCCGTCCTGGATCAGCGGGCGGGGCAGGTCGGTGACGAGGTCGCTCCAGAACTCCACGTCGGCCGCGTGGTGTTCGAGCGCGAGGAAGTTCTCGGTGGCGGCGGCCAGGTGCACGCTGGCCATCGTCGCGATCGGTGACGCCGCCAGGTGCAGCGCCATCGGAATCCCGCGCTCCTGCGCGTAGTCGCCGAGCCGCTTGGTCTCGGCGATCCCGCCCGCCGTCGCCGGGTCGGGGTGCACGACCCGGATGGCGCCCGCGTCCAGCAGCGGCCGGAAGCCGGCGAGCAGGTAGATGTCCTCCCCCGTGCACGTCGGGACGGCCACGGCCGTCGTGAGCTGGCGCCACTGGTCGGTCAGCTGCCACGGGATCAGGTCCTCGATCCACGCCAGGGTGAACGGCTCCAGCGCGCGGCCGATCCGGATGCAGGAGTCGAGGGCGATGTGGCCGAAGTGGTCGGCGGCGAGCGCGACGTCGTAGCCGACGACGGAGCGGACGACGTCCACGTAGGACGCCAGGTGCTCGACGCCCTTCGCGGTGACCTGGATGCCGGTGAACGGGTGCATCGTCGTCCGGTCCGCGCGGGCGCCGGGCGGCGCGATCAGCGCCCCCGGCACGTCCCACAGCAGGTTGACGCCCACGTCCATCTTCAGCATCGTGAACCCGCGCTGCTTGCGCTCCAGCAGCCGCGCGCCCATCGCGTGCGGGTCCGGCAGCGACGGTGTGTCCGCGTAGCAGCGGACCTCGTCCCGGAACCGGCCTCCGACCAGCGCGTGCGCGGGCACCCCGTACGCCTTGCCCGCGAGGTCCACCAGCGCCATCTCGACACCGGAGACCCCGCCGCCCTGGCGGCCGTGGAACCCGAACTGCTTGATCTTGCGGAACACCTTGTCGACGTTGCACGGGTTCTCGCCGACGAGCCTGCTCTTGAGCACGAGCGCGTAGGTGGCGCTGGCCTGGTCGCGCACCTCCCCGTAGCCGACCAGCCCCTGGTTGGTGTCGATCCTGATGATCGACGAGCGGAACGGAACCCCGGCCACCTTGGCCACCCGCAGGTCGGTGATCCGCAGGGCGCTCGGCCGGGACGCCGTCGAGACGTGCTCCTCCGTGATGGCCGGGGTCTCGCTCATCCCTTCACGGCTCCCGCGGTGAGGCCCTCGGTCAGGAACCGCTGCCCGAACCCGTACATGACCACGACCGGGATGCTGATCAGCAGCGAGGCCGCGGCCAGCTGCCCCTGCGGCACGACGTCACCGAAGATCATCGACTGCATCCCGACCGGCAGCGTCTTGTAGTCGTCCTTGGTGATGAACACGAAGGCGAACAGGAACTCGTTCCACGCGTTGGTGAGCGTGAACAGCGCGACCGCGAGCAGACCCGGTTTCGCCAGCGGCAGCACGATCCGGATGAACGCCCCGAACCGCGTGCAGCCGTCGACCAGCGCGGCCTCCTCGAGGTCGGCCGGGATCGACTTGAAGTAGCCGACGAGCAGCCACGTCGCGAACGGCAGGGTGAACGTGGGGTAGGCCAGCACGAGCGACCACAGCGAGTCGTTGAGCCCGATCCCGCTCATCATCTGGTACAGCGGGATGAACAGCAGCGCGCCCGGCATCACGTAGGTGAGCAGGATCGTCACCGTGAAGCTCTCCGAACCCCGGAACCTCAACCGCGCCAGCGCGTACCCCGCCAGCGCCGCGCAGACCAGGGCTATCGCGGTGGACGCCACCGACACCAGGATCGTGTTGAGGTACCAGGTGCCGAACGCCCTGCCGGTGAACAGGTTGGTGAACTGCTCGGTGCTCCACGGGGTCGGCCAGAGGTCGTCGGTGCGCGCGACGATCTGGGAGTCGGACTTGAAGGCCGTGACCGTCATCCAGTACAGCGGGGCGAGCACGAAACCCAGCAGCCCCAGCATCGCGACCCCCGTCCCGGTGCCGCTGACCACCCGCGCGGCCAGCCGGTTGCCCCGCGCGGCGAGCGCGGAGACGAGCCGTCCGACGGCGGCCGCGAGCACCACGAACACGCCCAGCACGAACGCGGCCTTCCACACGATGTGCGGCGACGCCCAGACCAGCACGAGGACCGAGCCCACGACGACCACCCACGGCAGCGCCCGGCGCTGAGCGGGGCTCAACCGCCTGCGCCCCAGGTCGGCCGCGCCCGGTTGGTCGCTGCGCCGCATCATCCGCACGAGGAGCACCACGAGGACGGCGACGATCGGCAGCATGACCACCGTGACCGCGGCGCCCGCGCCCAGTTGGAGCTGGAGGATCGCCTTGGAGTAGGCCACCATCACGTACGGGGCGGTGGCGTCCCCCGGTCCGCCCTGGGTCATCAGCCAGATCAGGTCGAAGTTGTTGAACGTCCAGATCGACGACAGCAGCACCGTCACGATCATGATGTTGCGCAGCCCCGGCAGCGTGATGTGCACGAAGCGCTGCCACGGCGAGGCGCCGTCCACCATCGCCGCCTCGTAGAGCCCGCTGTCGATGGCCTTGAGCCCGGCGAGGAACGTCACCGTGAAGAACGGGATGCCCTTCCAGACGTTGACCAGGATGACCGCGGGCATCGCGAGCGCGGGGTCCGACAGCCACTCCGCGGGCCACTTGTCGACGAGCCCGACGGCGGCCAGGGTGGGCCCGATCCCGGAGTCGGTGAGCAGGACGTTGACGCTGCCGAAGATCGGGTCGAGCAGGGACCGCCAGGTGAAGGCCGTGACGACCGTCGGCACCACCCACGGCAGCAGGATCACCCCGGCGAGTAGCGCCCGGCCGCGGCGCATGTGGTGCAGCATCAACGCCGCGATGAGGCCGAAGGTCACCTTGAAGATCTCGGCGTACGCGGTGAAGACGAACGAGTTGAGCACGCCCCTGTGGAACACGGCGTCGTCGATGAGGGCGGTGTAGTTGTCCAGCCCCACGAAGACCGTCTCCGCGCCGTGGCGCTCGGTGGCGCTGGTGAGGATGGAGCTGATGATCGGGAACAGGATGAGACCCGCGACCAGCAGCAGCGTCGGCCCGACGAACACCGCGGCGAGGCGCCAGTCGCGCCCGAGCAGCCGCTGCGACCTGGTGAGCGAGGACGACGCGCGCGGCGCCGGGCGGACCGGCGCCGGGCGCGGGCGGACGACGGTCACTGCTTGTAGCCCTGCTGCTCGAAGACCTGGACGATCCGGGCGTGGGTCGAGGCGACGGCCTCGGCGGGCTTGGTGCCCTGGATGACCGCCTGCATCATGTCGGTCAGCAGGTAGGCCGCGGTGGCGGCCTGCTCGCCGGGGCTCGGGGCCTGGGGGAACGAGTAGCCGGTCGTGGTGGTCAGCGGGAGCGCCGTGCGGGTCTGCTCCCGCAGCGCGGGGAAGGCCGGGTCACCGCTGGTGTAGTACGGGTCGGAGTCCCACACCTTGTCCCACGACGGGTTGACGAGGCACGGCGCTCCCTTCGCGACACCGAGCAGCGCGCTGCCGCCGACCATGAACTTCGCCACCAGCCTGGCGAGCTCGGGGTTCTTGGCCCCCTTGAACACGACGAACGAGTTGGACTCGCCGAACGCGAGCGGCTTGTCGATCGCCGGTCCGGTGGCGCCGTTGAACGGGTGGGTGTTGGCGTAGACCGGGTTGTTCTTGGTCTTCGAGTCGGCGTAGACGCTGAACTGGTTGAGCGTGAGCCCCAGGATCTGGGCCAGCCAGTTCTCGTTGTTGCTGGAGTCGGTCCAGCTCCCGACCCCCGGTGGCAGCATCGGCGCGTACTTCGGGTTCGTGTAGAGGTCGCCGATGAACGTGACCGCGGCGACGGTCTCCGGCGAGTTGAACACCACCTTCGTGCCGGTGTTGTCCGCCATCGCCCCGCCGTAGGTGTTGATGACGTTGGCGATGAAGCCGTTGGCGTCGCCGGAGCGGTTCACCGTCAGACCCCAGCCGAAGCGCCGCTTCGCCGGGTCGGAGACCTCCAGCGCGTTGTCGCGCAGCTCCTCCCACGTGTAGTGCGGCTTGAGCGGGAGACCCTTCTCCTCGTACCAGTCCTTGCGCAGGTACATCGCGGACGCGATGAAGTGGTAGGGGATCGCGAACCAGCGCCCGTCGAACACGCAGTAGTTGGCGGCCTCCGTCGCGGGTTCCCCGTAGAGCGTGCGCATCTCCTCGACCACGTCGGTGACGTCGGTGAGGGCGCCGAGGTTGTGGAGCTGGCCGACGAACCGCCGATCGCTCATGAAGGCGAGGTCGCGGTTGGTGCCCGCCCTCACCTCGGAGTCCATCTTCGCGACCATGTCGCCCGCGTCGCCGGAGACCAGGTCGTTGTGGACGGTGGTGCCGGTGGCTTGCGCGAACACCTGCAACGACCGGTCCAGCGCCTGGTTGGCGGCCTCCGAGTACAGCTTCTGCGAGAGCATCCCCACCGACCCGCCGCGGAGCGAGGCCGCTTGGTCGAGCAGCGCCTGCGGCACCTGGACGTCGACCTGCGGCGGGGCGGGGCTGCCCCCGCACCCGGCGAGACCGAGCACGCCCAGCGCGCTCATCCCGAGGAACGTGCGCCTCGTTAAGGCCGTCTTCTCTTCCATGACCACTCCTCTCGCGTCCGACCGGGGGACGCGTACCGACGGGGCGACAGTGCAACCGGCGGGACAGCGGGGCGAGTGCCGCGCTGCCGGGTCGTTCATGCGGCGAAGGACGCCGAACTGCTGGTGCGTTGGCCTGGTAGGCCGTCGAACAGCCCGGTCGAGCCGCGGGGCCGCCACAGCGGTACCGGGCCGGCGCCGGGCACGGGATCGAGCGCCACGGAGGCCGCCCGGTCCGCGGAGTCGAGTGCGCGCTGGACCACCATGGCGTTGGCCACGCTCTGCGCGACGCTGCCGACCGGCCGCACCCCGAACTGCACGGCGTCGGCGAAGTCGACGAGCTCGGCGCGGTAGCCGTTGTCGATGCCGCGGAAGACCGTCGTGCGGGCGGTGGCGTCGGGGCCGCTGCGCGTCACGCGGCGCTCCGACTCGGATCCGGCGAGCACGAGCACACCCTCGGTGCCGTACAGCCGCATGTCGTTGGGTTCGGGCGGCACCGGGATCTCGGGGTAGGACGCGGTGTAGCTGCCGATGGCGCCCCCGGTGAACACGAGGGTGAGCGCGAGGTCCGACGGTCCGTCCATCGTGGTGTTGGCCGTCTGCACGGCACCGTGCACCCGCGCGACGTCGCCGCACAGCAGCCGGATCTGGGCGATGTGGTGCACACCGGCGTCGAGGTGCACGCCACCCCGGTACCGCGGTCGCCGCCGCCACGGCGTGCTGGCGAACCTGCCCTCGTGGGGCAGCATCGTGCCGACGTGCCGCCACGCCATCAGGTGCGGGCGCCCGATGGCTCCGTCGTCGAGCAGCGCGCGGGCGTAGCGCAGGTCGTCGCGGTAGAAGAAGTTCTCCCCCACCACGAACGTCCGGTCCGGGTGCGCGTCCGCCAGCGCGAGGAACGCCGCCGCCTGCTCCGCGTCGCCCCCGGCCGGCTTCTCGCAGAGGACGTCCTTGCCCGCCGCGAGCGCGTCGCGCGCCACCTCGTACAGGTGCGGGATCGGGACCGAGACCAGCACGGCGTCCACGTCGTCGCGGGCCAGCAACGCGGCCCGGTCGGCGGTGCCCCGCGCGGGATCGGTCCCGCTGTAGTCGGCGAACCGCCCGGCCTGCTCGGCGGACCGGTCGGTGAACGCGGTGACCACGTACCGGTCGGCGAGCCCGCGCAACGCGGGCCAGTGCAGCTTCTCGACCGCCAGCCCGGTGCCGATCAGCCCCAACCGGATCGGCGGGATCGCAGGTGCTGCCATGCCTGGTCCGTCCTCGTCATCGGTTCCGGATGTCGGTCGTGCGGTGCGCTAGCGCCGCCGGGCGGCCCGCTTGGTCTTCCGCTCCTTCTCCGCGAGGAGCGTGGAGTTGTTGGCCAGGTGCTTGCGCATCGCGGCGCGAGCACCTTCCGGGTCGCGCGCCACGAGCGCCTCGTAGATCTCCGTGTGGTCGTGGGTGGCCTTGCGCAGCGCGGCGGGCGCCTCGTTGGTGATGCGCCTGCTGGCCGAGCCGAGCCAGCGGGCGGAGTACATGATCCGGTCGAGTATGCGGTTGTCCGCCGCCCGGCAGATCTCCATGTGGAACTCGTGGTCGACCTCGAGGTAGGCGTCGGGATCCGCTTCGAGCGCCGACATGCGGTCGATCTCGTCGCCGAGCCGGGCGAGCACCTCGTCGGTGATGCTGACCGCGGCCATCGCGGCGAGTTCGGGTTCGAGCAGGACGCGCATCTGGTCCAGTTCCCGGAGGAGCTCGGTGACGATCTCCTCCGGCAGCCACTCGACCAGCAGCGGGCTCAGGTAGTCCCACTCCGCGCGGGGGCGCACGACGACGCGGCGGCCCTGCGCGACGTCGACGATGTCGAGCGAGGCGAGGATCTTGAGGGTCTCCCGCGCCACAACGCGGGACACCCCGAACTCCTGGGAGATGTCGAGTTCCGACGGGGCCAGACCGCTCTCGAACTCACCGCTGACGATGCGCCGGGTCAGGTGTGCGGCCACCTGCACCGGGAGGGTCCGGACCTTGACAGCGTCCGGAGACTCTTGTCTCCTTTGCATGTCATCAGCTTATAGGACAAGCTAGGTCTGAGAACAGTCCGTGAACGTGCGCAACCCGGCGGCGGGAGAGCAATGCGGATCGTGAACGTCACGACGGCGGTGGTGGCCTACCACGGTGAGGCCACCCTGGTGCGGATCGACACCGACGAGGGCCTCAGCGGGTTCGGCGAGGCCAATCCCGACGCGGGCGCGGGCGCCGTCGTCGGGATGATCGAGTACCTGACGCCCCTGCTGATCGGCGAGGACCCGCGCAACGTCGAGCGGTGCTGGGAGAAGTTGCGGCGCAACAAGGTCTTCGCGGGCCCACAGGGCGGAGTCTTCGTGATCGCCCTGTCCGGGATCGAGCTCGCGCTGTGGGACCTCGCGGGCAAGGCCGCGGGCCAACCGGTCTACCGGTTGCTCGGCGGGAAGTTCCGCGACCGGATCCGCCTCTACGCCGACTGCGGCGACGGCGACGACCCGGCGGGCTCGATCGCCGGGTGCGTGGACCGGGCCCAGCGGATGGTCGCCGAGGGCTTCACCGCCATCAAGTTCGACATCGACAACCTGCACCACCCGGCCAAGTTCGACGCCTTCAACCACACGGTCAACAACGCCGAGCTGCGCTCGATGGTCGAACGCGTGGCGGCCGTCCGGGAGGCCATCGGGCCGGACGTCGACCTGGCCATCGACCTGCACGCCCGCTACGACGTGCCGAGCGCGTGCCGGATCTCCTGGGAGCTGGAGCCGTTCAACCTCATGTGGCTGGAGGAACCGGTACCGGCGGAGAACGTCGACGCGCTGGTGCGGGTGCGCGCGCAGACCCGCACGCCGATCTGCGCGGGCGAGAACCTGTACCTGCGCTGGGGATTCCGCGAGCTGCTCGAACGCGGCGCGGTGGACGTCATCGAGCCGGACGTGCCCAAGTGCGGGGGCCTCGCCGAGGCCAAGAAGATCGCCAACCTCGCGGAACTCCACTACATCCCCTTCGCACCGCACCTGGTGTCCACACCGCTCGGCACGATGGCCACGTCGCACCAGTGCGCGGCGATCCCCAACTTCTTCGTCCAGGAGTGGCACGCCCTGGAGGAGCGCGCGGTGTGGGACAGCTACGTGCACGCGCCAGACGGGAGCGGCTCGATCGTCAAGGACGGCTACATCACGCTTCCCGACACCCCCGGCATCGGTGTGGAACTCGACATGGACGGCGTGCGGGCGCACGCCGTCGCGGGCTACGGGGTGTTCGAGTAGCCGCCGCGGCTACGCGACCGCCGAGGACGCCCACCTGTCGATGAGCGCCGTGGTGGACGGCGCGTCGCGGTGCAGCGCGAGGTCGTGCCCGGCGTTCGGGATCACCGCGACCCGGACGTCGGCCGCGGCGCTGAACGCGCTCCGCTGGTCGGGTTCGAAGGCCGCCGGGTCGTTGCCCCGGTAGAGGTGGTCGCGGTCCCCGACGACGACGAGGACCGGCACGCGGACCTCCTTCGCGAAGGCCCGGCTCGCGAACTCCTGCCCGAAGCCCGGCACCTCCGCCGCGGTCGTGGTCGTCTTCGTCCGCTCGTCGGCGGTCGGCGTCGCCGGGTTCGTGCTCGGCAGGTGGTAGAAGAACGTCCGGGAGCCCGGCGCCGTGGTCAGGTAGTCCGCGGGCAGCCCCTTCCCGCCGAGAACGGGATCGGTGGCCGCGGGCACGAGTTCGGGGAACCCCTCGAACGACGGCGCGGTCCGGCGGTACAGGAACCCGGTGACCACCAGGGCGTCCACCTCGTCCGACGCGGCGGCCACACCCGCGGCGACCACGCTGCCGTACGAGTGCCCCACCAGGACGATCGGCAGCCCCTGGTACATGCCGTCGACCTCGTCGACGACGTGGCGGATCGACGCCACCTGCACGGCGGTCGTCACGGCGGCTGCCCGCGGCTTCGACGACGCGCCGGTGCCGACCCGGTCGAGCGCGATCACCAGCCACCCCTCCCGAGCGGCCTGCCGCGCCTGCGAGGCGACACCACCCCCGTCCAGGTCGAAGTAGTGGTGGTCGTAGGTGGTGCCGGGCACCATGATCTGCACTCCGCGCACACGCCCGGTCGGGGCGTACCGCTCGGCGTGGACCGTGGCCCACCCGACGCCGTCGACCCCGACCTCGACCCGCAGGTCGAGGTCACCGCGGTACCGGGCGTGCCGCTCGGCGGACGCGCCGCTCGGCACGGTGGTGACCGCTCCGACCACGGCGACGCCGATCGTGACGGCGGCCGTCCACCGGCGGAATCCGGTTTTCCTCACTGCTCGCTCCTCCAGCGTGGTGCTGCTCGGGTGACGAGCCGAGGATGCGTCCGGGCGGGCGGTCCCGTCCAAGACCGCTTCGATCCGCTGTGGTACCCACCCGGTATCACAGCAGCGAGGCCGTCCGGACCAGCCCGGCCAGGACGCGGGACCGGCTGTGCGCGGGCCAGGCGATGTGGGTGGTCACCAGGGGGGCGTCGACCAGGGGGACGGCGGCGTGCTCGTCCCACAGCCACGTGCGGGCCGACTCGGGGAAGACCGTCATGGTGCGGCCGAGGGCGATCAGCTGGGCCAGCTGCGTCTGGTCGTGGACCTCGGGGCCGGGGCCGGGCGGGTAGACGCCGTCGCTGGACCAGCGGGCGAGCGGAAGACCGGGGACGTCGGCGATGTCCGCCATGGACAACGTCGTGCGCGCGGCCAGGGGGTGCCTCGCGGGCACGATGGCCACCTGCTCCTCCGTCATCAGCTCGACGCTGTCGAACCCGGCGAGGGAGTTGAACGGCGAGTGCATGAGCGCCACGTCCGCGCGACCGTCGCGCAGCATCGCCTCCTGCTCGCACGTGCCGCTGGGCAGGATCTCGACCTCGGCGGCGCCGGGTTCGTGCGCGTAGGCGTCGAGGAGCTTGTCGAGCAGCTCGTGGAACGCGCCCGCCTTCACCGCCAGCACCAGGCGGTCCCGGCCGTCACCCGACCTGCCCACGCCCCCGGCGCGGCGGGTGCGGCGGACGGCGGCGGCGGTCGCGTCGAGAGCCGCCCGGCCCTCCTCCAGCAGGACCTCCCCGGCGCCGGTCAACGAGACGCCGCGCCGGTCGCGTTCCAGCAGGGTGACGCCGAGGCGGTGCTCAAGCCGCTGGATCGCCCGTGACAGCGGGGGTTGGGCGATGCCGAGCCGCTCGGCGGCCCGGCCGAAGTGCAGCTCGTCGGCCACGGCGACGAAGTAGCGCAGTTCGCGGGTCTCCACGGTGTCCATGCCGGAGCGTACCTCGCCGTGATACCTCCCGAGTATCACGGCGAGCCGCCCGGCGGTCGGTCACAGAGCGCGGAAGGCCAGCACCTCGTGGCTCGGGTAGCTGTGGAAGTTGTTGGCGGGCTCCACGAGGAGGAGCCGGGTGCAGCCGGTGTCGCCGTAGAGGGCGAGCCCGCGCTCCGTGACGTTGATGAGCGCCTTGGCGACGAACGGGAGCGCCGTGCAGCCCGCGCCGGGGTCGGCGTACCTCGCGGGCGTGGTGTTCGCCCAGACCGAGTCGTAGAAGCAGGCGACACCGGGCGAACAGGCCGTGCCGCCGGACGTGGAGGCCTGTGCGGCGGACGGCGCGCCGGTCACGGCCAGGGCCACCGCGGCGAACGCGGCGAGGACGTGCTTCTTCATGTCATACCTCCGGGTGGTGGTGGCGGCGGACCCCCTGGTCCGCCGGGTACGAGGAGCGCGGTGCCGGGTTCGCGGGGGTCACCCGTCCGGCCATCCCATCCTGGCGAGGGTCGCCCCGTCGGCCATTCCGGTCGCCAGCACCGCGCTGATCTCGCTCAACGCCTGCTGCTGCTCGCGGCTGAGGCGGTCGAAGACCAGCTCGCGAACCTGCTCGGCGTGCCTGCGCGCGGCACGCCTCACCTCCTTGACGCCCTCGGCGGTGAGGACGGCGCACTGCCCCCTGGCATCGGTGCCCGCCTCCTCGCGGCGGACCCAGCCGTCCCTGGCCAGGCGGTCGATCGTGTGGCTCAGCCTGCTGCGGTCGAACACGCACGCGGCGGCGAGGTCCGCCATCCGCATCGACCGGCCGGGCGCTTCGGACAGCCTCGCCAGCACGTCGTAGTAGGCGAAGGAGAGCCCGGACTCCCGCTTCAGGTCGCGCTCGACCCGGTCCATCAAGAGCTTGCTGGCCATGAGGAACCTGCGCCAGGTCACCTGCTCCTCGTCGTCCAGCCACCGGGTCTTCGGCATGGTTGTCCTCCGCGACTGGATCCTCGGTCCCCGGCGCGATCCTACCGGTCGCGCTGAATTTTCAACCACACCGCCGGAGCCGCGCTCAGGCCGCGGGCCGCTTGCGGCGATCCGACAGCGTCGGCAGGTGCCCGGTCAGCCCGCCGTCGACGTGGATCAGCTGACCGGTGATGAACTTCGACTCGTCCGACGCGAGGAACACCACGGTGTTGGCGACGTCGGCCTGTTCGCCGACGGTGTCGAGCATCTGGGAGTCCAGCACCATCCGCAGCGGTGCGGCGGCTTCGAGCTGGTGCGCCGCACCACCCTCCCGCTCCACGGCGGGTGGCGGGATCAGTCCGGGGACCACCGCGTTGCTGCGGATGCCGAGGTGCCCGAACGAGGTGGCCACCGACCTCGTCAGGTACTCGACCGCCGCCTTGCTCGTGCCGTAGGCGACCAGGGCCAGGTCCCCGCCCGCGGCCTGGATCGACGAGGTGTTGATGATCGATCCCCCACCGGACTCGGCCATGAGGGGGACGGCGTGCTTGCTGCCGAGGAAGACGCTGACCGTGTTGACCTCCAGGGTCCGCAGCAGGAAGTCGCGGCTGACCCCGACGACGTCGGTGTCCTGCTCGATCCACCCGCTGCTCACCAGTCCGGCGTTGTTCCACAGCACGTCGAGCCGTCCGTAGGCCTCCTCGGCGAGCGCCACGACGCCCGCCACGTCGCTCTCGACGGAGACGTCACCGACGTAGGACGTGACGTCGAGGCCGCTCCCCGCCAGTTCCTCCGCCCGGTCGCGAACGGCCGGGGACAGGTCCATCATCACGACGCGCGCGCCCTCGGCCGCCATCGCCCGCACCCCGGCGAACCCCAGCCCACCGGCCGCGCCGGTGACGATGGCCACCTTGCCCGCCACACGGTCCATCGACGAACACCTCCGCATGTAGTTGAAATTTCAGCACCCATCGCACGCTAGCACGGGATGCCGGAACCCCAACCGGACGACGGCGGGCGCTCAGCGCGGCGCGTGGGCCAACCGGGTGATCACGTCCACCGCGCCGATCAGGCTCCGACCCCGGTCGGTGAGGTGGTAGAGCACCTGCACGGGCGTGCTCGGAATCACCTCGCGGTGCACCAGACCGTGCTGTTCGAGCTCGGTCAACCGCGCCGACAGCATGCGGTCGGAGATGCCGTCGACCAGGCGGCGGTACTCCCCGAACCGACGCGCGCCCCTGGCCCCGGCCAGCAGGATCGCCGAGGTCCAGCGCCTGGAGACGAAGGCCATGATCCCGCCCGCCGCCTCGCAGCCCGCCGAGTCGATCAGGTGCGTCTGTACTTCAGCAGAACTAGTCACTTCTCCAAAGTAAGTAGGTTACCGGCCGATTGGCAAGGGAGGCGCACCGCCCGAAGCTGAGAACCATGTGTGAGACCAACGCTTTCCTGCCGCTCCACGTCGGCACCACCACCATCCGCAACCGCCTGTCCATGGCCCCGATGACCCGCAGCCGGGCCACCGAGCAGGGCCTGGCCACCCCCTCGATCGCCGAGTACTACCGGCAGCGCGCGGGCGCGGGCCTGATCGTCACCGAGGCCACCCAGATCAGCCCGCGCGGCAAGTCCTACCCGACCACGCCGGGCATCGGCACACCCGAGCAGGCCGAGAGCTGGCGGCAGGTCACCGACGCCGTGCACGAGGCGGGCAGCACCATCCACCTCCAGCTCTTCCACGGCGGCCGCACCGGGCACCCGACCATGCGGGGCGGGCTGGCGGGGCACGCGCCCTCGGCGGTGGCCGCGCCCGGCCAGACCTTCACCCCCGACGGGATGAGGGACCACGAGGTACCCGTGGCCATGACCGTCGAGGACATCCGCGACACGCTGCGGGAGTTCGCGGCGGCCTCGGCGCTGGCGATCTCGGCGGGCTTCGACGGCGTGCAGCTGCACGCGGCCAACGGCTACCTGCCGCAGCAGTTCCTCTGCCGGAACTCGAACCTGCGCACCGACGAGTGGGGCGGCAGCACGGAGAACCGCATCCGCTTCGTCGTCGAGGCCGTCCGGGCGATGGCCGGTGCGGCGGGCGCGAACCGGACCTCGCTGCGGATCTCGCCCGCCAGCACGATCCAGGGCATCGACGAGGGCGACAGCGAGGAGCTCTACGAGGCCCTGCTGGGCGAGCTGGCGGACGACGGCCTGGCGTTCCTGGACATCTCGGAAACCCCTGGCCACCGCGACCTGACCGCGGTGCTGCGCAAGTCCTGGCCGGGGGTGCTGGTGCTCAACCCCCACCGGGTCGCCGAGCCGGAGGCCCCGCACGACCGGGTCGCCGACGCGCTCGCCGCGGGCGCGGACGTGGTGGCGCTGGGCGCGCCGTGGCTGGCCAACCCCGACCTGGCCGAGCGCATCGCGCGGCGCGGCCCGTACAACGACCCGGACGGCTCGACCTTCTACGGCGGCACCGACGCGGGCTACCTCGACTACCCCCCGCTGGCGGCCTGACGTGGGCAAGCTGACGAACCGCACCGCGGTGATCACCGGTGGCACCGCGGGCATCGGACTGGCCACCGCCCGCCGCTTCGTCGCCGAGGGCGCGCACGTGGTGCTCACCGGCCGCCGCCCCGGCCTGCTGGCCGAGGTCGTGGCGGAACTCGGCTCGGCGGCCACCGGGGTGTGCGGCGACGCGAGCGACCCGGACCACCTGACCGAGCTGCTGGCGGTGGTGCGTGCCGGGGGCAGGGGGCTCGACGTGCTCTTCACCAACGCGGGCGGCGGCGCGTTCACCCCGTTCGGCCAGGTCACCCCGGAAACCGTGGACGAGGTGCTGGCGCAGAACCTGAGCGCGCCCTACCTCACCGTGCAGACGCTGGCCCCGGTGCTCAACGAGCACGCCTCCGTGGTGCTGATGTCCTCCATCGGCGCCACCGCGGGCCTGCCGGGCCTCGGCGTGTACTCCGCGGCGAAGGCGGGCGCCCGTGCGCTGGCCCGCACCCTCGCCGTCGAACTGGGCGGGCGGGGCGTGCGGGTGAACGCGGTGAGCCCCGGCTACATCGACACCTCCAGCGACCCGGAGGCCCGCGAGTACCAGCGGGTGGGCTCGGCGGGCATCCCGCTGGCGCGGGTGGGACGGCCAGAGGAGGTCGCCGGGGCGGTGCTGTTCCTCGCCTCCGACGACGCCAGCTACGTCACCGGGTCGGACCTGTTCGTCGACGGGGGGCGCAACCAGGTCTAGCGCACGGCGGAGGGCCGCCCCCGGTACCGGGGGTGGCCGGCCTGCGCCACCTCGGTAGACTGGAAAAACGTTGGTGGCTCACGAAGTCCACCACGTCGACCGGCCGGACGAGCGGGAGTGCAGGCTTCTGGTGGCGGAGCTCGTGGAGCGGGACGCCGAGCTGCGGGCTCTGCACCGGCTGGTGCTGCGGGTCAGGGCGGGGCACGGTGGCCTGGCGGTGCTGGACGCGGGGGCGGGTCTCGGCAAGACCGCGCTGCTGCGCCACCTGCGCGGGCTCGCGGCGGAGCAGGGGTGCGTCGTGCTGTCGGCCCGCGGTGCCGAGCTGGAGCGGGAGTTCGCGTTCGGCGTGGTGCGGCAACTGGTCGAACCCGTGCTGCCGCACGACGGGGCCGAGCGGCGGCAGGTCTTCCGCGGCGCGGCCGGCGCCACCGAGGGGCTGTTCGGCGCTGACGGCGGCCAGGCCGTTCCGGGGTCGCCGTTCCCGCTGCTGAACGGCCTGTACTGGCTGCTGGTCAACCTCGCCGAGCGGGCTCCGCTGGTCGTGCTGGTGGACGACGCGCAGTGGGCCGACCAGCCCTCCCTGCGGTTCCTGGGTTTCCTCGCGCGGCGGCTCGACTCGGTGGGGGTGCTCGTGACCGTGACGATCAGGTCCGCCGAGCACGGCGATGACGAGCTGGTCGACGACCTGCTGGCCGCCGACGACCTGACCCTGTTGCGCCCCAGGGACCTCAGCGCTCGCGGCGTCGCCCACCTGGTGCGCCGCGAACTCGGTCCCGGCGCGCAGGACGAGTTCTGCGCCGCCTGCCACGCCATCACCGGCGGCAACCCGCTGTTCGTCCGCGAGCTGCTGCGGGTGCTGGTGGCCGACGGGGTCACGCCGGACGCCGAGCACGCCGCCACCGTCGCGGAGGCGGGGCCGGGTGCCGTCCACTGGTACGTCGCCGCCCGGCTGCGCCGCCAGACGCCGCAGGTCACATCGGTGGCGCGGGCCGTCGCGGTGCTCGGCAACGACGTGGACCTCGCGGTGGTCGCGGCGCAGGCGCACCTCACGTGGGGGGAGACCGCGGCGGCGGCGCAGCGGCTGACCCGGCAGGGGATCTTCGAGCAGGCCGATCCCCCGGCGTTCGTCCACGCCGTCGTGCGGGACGTGGCGCTGTCGCTGATCCCCGCGGCGGACCTCTCGGCCGAGCACGAGCGGGCCGCGACCGTGCTGCTGCGGGCGGGCGGGTCGGTGACCACGGCCGCCTCGCACCTGCTGCGCACCGTCCCCGCGGGCGAGCCGGACCGGATCGGGACGCTGGCCGCCGCGGCCAGGCAGGCGTTCCAGCACGGCGCTCCGGAGAACGCGGCGGTGTTCCTGGTCCGCGCCAGGGCCGAACCTCCGCCTCCCGCGCTGCGTGCCGAGATCAGCAGGCAGCTGGGCAACTGCGAGGCGCACCACCTCGCCGTCGACGCCGCCGGGACCCACCTGCGGGAAGCGCTCTCCCTGGCGGACGCGGGGAGGCAGCGGGCGCTCTGCGCGTACAGCCTGGCCCGGTTCCACAACGCCTGCGGCGATCCCCGGCAGGCCATCCCCCTGCTCCGCCGGGCGTTGGACGACCTGGCGGGTGTGGACGACCCCGCGCTGGAACCGGAGGTGGAGGCCGAGCTGATCGGCGTGGCGCGGTCCGACCTCGCGGGGCGCGAGGTCCTCCTGCGGCACCTGGAGTCCTTCGACGCCAGGCCGGACCGCCCGGACGCGGTCCTGGACTCGCAGCGGTCGGTGGAGGCGGTCTTCGCCGGGCGCCCGGCCGAGGAGGCGGTCCGGCTCGCGCGGTCGGCGCTCGCGGGCGACGCGCTCACCCCGGAGCGGTCCGGGCTGTGGTCCGCCGTGCACACCCTGATCGTCACCGACCGGCTCGACGAGGTGGAGCGGCGGACGCAGCGGGCGCTCGACACCGCCGTCGACCGCGGCCTGCTGTTCCCGATGGGCGTCATCCGCGGTTACCTGGCGCGGATCGCCCTGCTGCGCGGCGACCTGCGACTGGCGGCCGAGCACGTCGAACTCGGCACGGCGGCGGCCCCCCGGCCGAACGTCGGCCTCCCCCTGCTCGACTCCACGGCGGTCCACCTGCTCGTCGAACGGGGCCGCCTCGACGAGGCCGAGGCCGTGCTGGCCGACGGCGAGCTGTCGGGCGACCGGCTGCCGAGGTCGTCGACGCACCTGTGGCTGCTCGAAGCGCGTACCCGCCTGCGGCTCGCCCAGGGCGACCACGTCGCCGCGCTCGCGGACGCCGTCGCGTGTGGACGGTCGTTGCGGGGCTGGGGCGTGGGCGGCGTCTGGGACGTGCCCTGGCGACTGCTGGCCGCGCACGCCCACCGCCTCGCCGGGAACCACGGGGAAGCGGCCTCCCTCGCGCACGAGCAGCTGCGGCTGGCGCGCGACTTCGCCGTGCCGCGGCACATCGCGGTCGCGCTGCGCGCCGCGGCCGGGTCCGCGGCCCCGGCCGACCAGCACGGGCACCTGGTGGAAGCCGCCGACCTGCTGCGCGGCGGACCGGGCAGGCTCGAACTCGTCCACGTCCTGGCGGACCTCGGCGCGGTGCGGCAGCGCGACGGCGACCGGGAAGCGGCCAGGACGACGGTCCGGCGGGCGGCCGAACTGGCGGCGGAGTGCCACGCGGTCGAGCTGGCCGAACGGCTCCGCGCCGGGCTGGCGGCGAGCGGTGGTCGTGCGCCCCGGCTGCGCCTCACCGGCCTGCACGCCCTCACCCCGTCCGAGCAGCGCGTCGCCAAGCTCGCGGCCGACGCGCTGACCAACCGCGAGATCGCCGAGCGCCTCTTCGTCAGCGAGAAGACCATCGAGGCCCACCTGAGCCGCACGTTCCGCAAGCTCGGCGTCCGCTCCCGCACCCAGCTCGTCACCCGCCTGACCGCGACCCCCTGAGCCCCCCGCACGGGCTGAGCGGCCAAGACGAGGGGTTCCTGTAGGGGTTTCCCGGACGAGCGCGGGTACCGCCCGCTCCTAGCGTCAGCGGGGTCAGGGACGCCGGTGAGACCACACCACCGGCCGTCGAGAACTCCACCAGCAGGGGGCACCCAGATGCCGATCCGCACGAACCCGGCGACCCGACGGCGGGTCACCGGGGACACCGGTCACCACGACCTCCTCCTCCACCGCATGGGCACGTCCGGCAACTCCGACCGGGACATCCCCGGCCGCGTCACCGTCGTGCTCGCCGACGAGGGCCACCTCTTCCTCGACCAGGTCCCGATCCCGCGCGACGCGTGGACCTACGACGAGCACGACCGGGTGCTGACCTGGAGGGGCGCCTACGGCGGCGGCACGCTGCTGCTCGCCCACGACGGCCGGGGCGCGCACGGCACCGTCGGCCCGGCCCACGACCTCTGCTCGGTCGCGGCGGGTGCGCGGGCGCAGTTCCTGTGCGACGTCGCGCTGGACTGCGGCGCCGGCTACGTGTCCGCGGGCAACCAGATCGTGGGTCTGGCCTGGGACCCGGCGTCGACCGAGTGGACCGGTGCGACCTGGGTGCCGAAGCGCCTGCTGCTCACCTACACCGTGACCCCCGGCGGTCCGCTCCAGCCGCCCACGTTCACCTTCGAGTTCAACGACACCGGTGCCAGGGGCGGGCCGTGGGACCCCGGCTCCGGCGCCTTCAGCGCGACCCTGCAACTCGGGGAGCGCGGCGACGAGCAGGCGTGGGACCTGACGTTCCGGTCTCTCATCCCGCCGCAGCCCGACCGGGGGAAACCCGGACCGGCCAGCGTCTACCCGTGGTGGCTCCAGGCCGCGGAGGACACCGCCGCGCTGGGCATCGACGGCGTCCTGGTCGTCGACGAGAACGCCCCCGACGGCACGCTCGTCGGGTTCCGGGGCCTGCGGCCGAACGCCGCCGTCGCGGGCTACTACCGCACGTCCACCCGGACCGCGCCGTTCGGCGTCTTCGACGGACGGCTGGTCGTGGGCGGCGCGCCCGTGCCCGACGCGGTCCTGGTCGGCGACCGGTTGACGTGGGCCGACCTCTCCCCCGCGCTGCGCGAGCGCACGGGGCTGCCCGCGAGCGGGAGCCTGGTGTTCGCGGACCTCGGGTCGACCGCCACGACCGAGGACGGCACCGTGCGGGCCGTCCGGCTCGACGCCGCGACGGCGCTGACCGCGATCACCCAGCACCGCGACCTGCACCGGGCGGCGCACCGGTTGTCGCTCGCACACGCGAAGGCCATCGCGGACCCCGCTCTGGACATGTACTCCCTGCTCGCGATGACCCCGTTCGCGAAGGACGACAAGGGCGTCCTGCGCGACCAGGTCCAGGGCGCCGTGACGCAGGACCTCAGCGACATCATGAACTCCTTCATCCCCACCGACCTGTGGAAGCTGGTCTTCCCGGACACGAACCAGACCACGCTCACCGGTGACCTCGCCGAGATCGCCAACAGCCCGGTGGCCGGTGTCGACGACCCGGTCGGCTGGTACCGCTCGCTCGCGACCGCCGTGCTCACGCACGGCCTGGCGAACGGTTCGGAGGAGCACTGCCGCAACCTCAACGGTCCCCGCGCGCAGGCCTGGCTCACCACCGAGGTGGCGAGGTCGAAGGTCTACGCCGCGCACGGGCAGCGCCTGTTCACCCTGCGGTGGCAGGAGCACTGCCCGCTGACGGCGTCGTACCTGCGGGACCAGATCACGAACGCCGCGACCTACCGGGACACGATCACGACGGTGGTCGCCGACGCGATCACCGACATCCAGGACAACGTGATCACCGACAGCACGTCGGTCCCGGACCTGAAGAAGACCATGATCGCCGACGTCCAGGAGGCGGGCCAGTACGCCGACACCAACGAGCTCTACTGGGCGTTCGCGTACTACACCTACAACACCGCCCCCGCGATCCTGGCCAACATCGCCGTGCAGATGGCGTACGGCACCGGGTCCGGCGACGGGACCGGCCTCTCCCGGCTCCTCCAGCAGAACGTGGCCGTGCTGACGGCGCTGGACCCGTCGGGGTTCTTCGCGCAGCGCTACGTGCGCACCCTCAACACGTTCCTGGCCACCAACGTCCTGCCGAGCATGTTCGGATTCCTCGGCGACGCCATGAGCTTCGACCTCATCGAGGAGTACCTCCAGCAGTTCGTCGCGAACAACATCGCCAACGAGGACCGGCAGATCGCCGAGGCGGCCGCCCAGATCGACGCCCTGCTCAAGTCGAAGGACGCCGACACGATCCTGCACGACTCCATCGAGGCGTTGCAGGAGATCTCCTCTCTCATCAACGACACCCTGGCGCTGCCGTACATCGCGTCGAAGTGGGTCGACTGGTTCACCGAGAAGTACCCCAGGTTCTCCGCCATGGGATCGATGTTCGGCACCGCGCTCATCGGCGGGATCACCATGCTCGGCGTCTCCAACCTCATCAACGGGTTCAAGAACTGGTCGGACCTCGACAAGGACGAGCGCGCCGACCTGGTGCTCAACGCCGTCCAGTTCGGGGTGCAGCTCGTGGCCGCGGTGGTCAAGAGGGGCATCCGGATCTACGCGATCTTCAGCGTCGAGGGGATGACGTCCAAGCAGCGCACCGCCGCCGTCAGCAGGATCCTGATGACCGGTGAGGCGGACCGGCTGGAGAGCGGCCTGATCAAGATCGGCAACTCCACGGCCCGCTGGCTCGGCGACACCCAGGGGATGGCCGAGTACCTCAAGGAGAACCCCGAGGTCCTCGAACGCCTGCTGGACACCCAGCTGACCACCGACGCCGAGGAGGTCGGCTGGGCGGCCAAGGTGTTCGGGGCGAACCTCGACGAGTTCCTCGCCAACAGGCTCGGCCCGGTCCTCATCGTCGCGGGCATGGTGGTGAGCGTCGTCCGCCTCGCCGAGGGCGAGTCGACCATCGACACCTGGGCCGACGCGCTGAACATCGTCGGCGGGGCGCTGATGCTCATGGCGTTCGCGGGTGAGGGCATGGCCGAGGGCGCGCTGGCGAGCGCGCTGGCGTTCGCCGGACCGCTGGCGATCCTCGTCGCGCTGGCGGGCCTGGGCCTGATGCTGTACGAGATGTTCAAGAAGCAGCCCGACCCGGTCGAGGACTTCGTCGACGGCTACGCCAAACCGGCGGGCTTCTGGGTCCCCTCGTCGAAGACCGCGCTGGACTACGCCGTCCCGTTCGAGAACCCGGACCGGGGATCGCTGATGATGATGGGCTTCACGCTGTCGACGAAGGACGGAACCCTCCGGGTGCACGGCGACGGCTCGGTCCTCCCGGAGCAGAGGACCGCGCTGCCCGACTGCGTGTGGCAGGCCACGACCGACGGCTTCGGCATGAGCACCATCGCCACGGTCGTGCAGCAGGACCAGGGCAAGCCGCCGGTCGTGCGCTACCTGAGCCTGCTCGAGGACGGCACCGTCGCGTTCCGGCCGCGGTGGAGCCCGCTGGAGGAGCTCGTCCCGGTCTCGACGCCCCGCCCGAAGCAGCCCGACGTCATCACCCAGGTCTGGTTGGGCGAACCGTGGCGGGACGCCACGCTGACCAGCGACGGGAAGGACATGGTCTCGCTACCGCTGAGGTTCCAGCCCGTGCCGCCGGACGCCAACGGCGGTCACTCACCCGACCGGGCGCGCGACTGGCTCGCCGTGCTGGACGGGAAGCTCGTGGTGACCGACCAGGTCCTGCCGACCGGGGACCCGTTCACGCCGGTCGTGCACGGATCGGTGTTCACCCTGGACATGTCCGGCATGGCGCCGAACTACACCACCATGGTGGACCTGACGTTCCGGCTGGACACCACCCCGTCGACCGTCCAGGTGTTCGGCCCGTCGTTCGCCGTGGTGCCCAGCACACCCCTGTCCTACACCTACCAGGGCGACGCCCTGCCCGCGTTCCTCGGCTTCGACCCCAAGACCGGCACCTTCCGGCCCAACGGCCAGAAGGCCGACCACGGGTCGCGGACGAGGGACTCGATCATCGCGACGAACGCCTGCGGCAGCGGCTCGGCGACGTTCTCCATCACCGTGGCCCAGCCGATCTCCCCGCTGATCCCGAACAGCTGACCCGCGACCAGTCCGACGTGGAGCAACGATGACGTCCTACCGGCAACACCAGCGCAACCTCGTCGGACTCGTCGTGGGCGGGTGGGAGGACGGCGTGGACGACCCCGCCGTCCTCCCCCGGCTCAAGACCCTGCTGAAGGCGCTGCCCCACTACGGGAACCCCGCCGTCGAGGCGGCTCACCGCGGCGTGCTGAGCACCGTGCTCGAGGTCAGCGCGCCGAACGACCGGATCGCCGCCCAACCCGACGAGACCGGCTGGGGCTACTACACCTCCTACGCCTACCGGGGCCCGTACTCCGGTTACGGGGACGCGTTCTTCCCCGGCCGGACGACGACCTCCGCGGCGGCGGAGGTCGTGGCCTCGGTGCGCGAACCGCGATCCGGGTGGTGGCGGGACTACGCGCTGACCGTGCTCACCGACGCGGCGCGGCAGTCGGTGTCGCTGTCCCTGGACACCGGCAGGCTGACCGCCGACCTGGCGACCGCGCACGCGGAACTCCTGCCCGCCCTGACCGCCACCTACCTGTCCACGCTGCGGCACGCCTACGAGCCCACGGCCTCCGCGCTCGCCGCGCTGGCCGCCGCGGGCGAGGTGGACCGCGCCCGCGCCGAACTCGGCGACGCGCTGTCCTCGGGCGCGTTCACCGCGAACGTCGACCAGGCCATCGCGATGGGCGGCGACGACACCAACGCCGTGGTGTGGTTGCTCTACAACACGTGGACCACGCTGAAGGCCCTGGACTGCCCGAACGTCGACGCCACGATCCGGACCCTCCAGGCAGGCGGGCTCACCGTGCCCGCCCAGGTGGGTCCGCGCCGCTGGTGGGACGGCGGCTACACCACGTGGTACCACCCGCTGGCGGGGCCCGACCTCGCCACGGGCGCGCTCACCGCCGGGATGCCCCAGACTGCGACGACGTCCTTCTCCCCACCGCCGACCACACCCCCCACGAGCAGCGCCGTCACGACGGCGGGCGGCTACTCGCAGAGCCTGTGCCTGTGGGGACCGCTCAACCGGTACCGGCCGCGGAGCAGCAGCTGCCTCGGGACGGGCACCGGCGTCCTCATGGCCGACGGCTCCGTGAAGCCCGTCCAGGACGTGCGGATCGGCGACGCGGTGAGGTCCCCCCGCGGCACGGGGAAGGTCGTGCTCGTCGAGCGGCCCGCCCGCCGGGGCCGGGTGCTGCACTCGATCAACGGCCTCGACGTCCGCGCCACCTCCGGCCACCCGTTCCGCCTGGACGGTCCCGGCCCGGCGCGGGCGGCCGTGGACCCGTGGTGCCTCGTCGACGAGGTGCCGACGATGATCGCCGACGGCGTCGCGGCACTCGTGCCGGGAGTCGTGCTGGCGGGCTCGGTGACCGTGCGCGAGGTGACGCCCCACGAGCCCGAGGGTGGTGACGACGAACCGGTGTACGACCTCGTGGTGGACGACGGCCACCGCGGCCACGCCGCCTACTACGTGGGAGGCCCCGACACCTTCCTGGTCGTGGACTCGGAGACCGCCGATCCCCTGCACCACGTCGCGGCCACGCTCGGGGTCGTCGCGGCGATGGAGGTCGCGCTCGACGCCGTGCGGGACCACGTGCCCGATCCCCACACCGCGCTGCCGGCCCTCCTGTCCCGCGTGGACCTCACGGGCGCGCCGCCCACGACCGGACGGCCACCGATCCCCGGCCCCGACCTGTACCACCGGGACGGGGAGTGGGACCCGCACGCGTCGGCGTTGGAGAGCCACCTGGTGCGCCGGTTCGGGCGGGTGTTCCGCAGGCACCGCGCCACCGCGCCGCGGCCGGGTCCGGCGTCGCCCGACGACCGGTTCGTGGTCCACGTCCGCGACGTGGAGCTGCTGGGCGACACGCCCCTCACCTCGTCGGAGGTGGTCGTCGACCTCGTCCTGCGCGGCGAGGACCAGGCCGGGGACCGGGTCCGGCGGGTGGTCGTCGGGACGGACGGCGCACGCTGGCACCTCACCCCCGACGCGGCCGTGGACTTCGGCGCCCCGGCCTGGGGAGCCACCCTGGCCGGAACGCTGCGCACCGGCGACGCGGTGCTCGGCGCCTTCCGCGCGACCGCCACCGAGGGCGAGCGCGAGCACTTCCTCTTCTCCCCCGGCGGCACGGTGGTCGGACGCGTCGCCGTCGACCAGCTCCTCACCCGACCGGCCGAGCGGGCGCGGGCGTGGAGCGAGCGCGACGCGCGGGCGGCGGCGGTCGACCTCGGCCGCCACCTGGGCCAGCAGCTCGTGGACCTGGTTCGACCGCCGCGGTAGCCGCAGGCGGGTCAGGTCCCGGACGGTCCCCCGACGCGGTGGAGCAGGGGGTGCTTGGCCGTGCGCTGGTCCCCGGAGGACTGGCCGCGCAGGCGCCTGCCGAGCCAGGGGCCGAGGAAGGTGGCCGCCCACCGCAGTTCGGCGGTGGCGCGCCACCGCGGCGGCGGGCCGGGCAGCGGTGGCGGTGGCTGGTTCCACGAGTCGTCGCTGCCCGGCACCCGCAGGGCGTGCGCGACCGCGGCGGCGATCAGCCGGTGCCCCAGGGGGCTGCAGTGCAGCCGGTCGTCGGCCCAGAACCGGCGGTCGGCGACGGCGGGGTGCCGGGCGATCTCGGCGACGGCGACCCCGTGCCGGTCGGCCGCGGCGCGGATCCGGTCGTTGATGTCGAGGATGCGGGAGCGGACCGGTCGGGCGAGCGGGATGACCCTGGTGAGGTCGGGGAAGGTCACGGTCGCCACGCGGGCCCCGGAGTCGGTCAGCGCGGCGAACATCGCCTCCAGGTGACCGACCACCGTGGACGGCTCGACCCGAAGGCGGAGCAGGTCGTTGACCCCGGCGACGACGGTGGCCACGTCGGGGCGCAGGGCGAGGGCCGGCCCCAGCTGCTCGGCCCGCACCTCACCCGCGCGGCGGCCCCGGACGGCGAGGTTGGCGTACTGGAGGTCGGGGTTGTCGACGGCGAGGTGCTCGGCGAGCCGGTCGGCCCACCCCCGCAGGCCCACGACGTCGTCGCCGTCACCGAGGCCTTCGGTCTGGCTGTCGCCCAGGGCGACGTAGCGCAGGTACCCGCCGGACCGGGCGGGGTCCGGGGTGCTCTTCTCGTGCGGCGTCACACCGTCTCCCTAGTCAGAAAGTTGACTAATCATAATCATGGCTATGGCGGGCGTGTCCACCCCGTCGGCGGCGAGGAGGCGCGCCGGGACGTCCGCGGAATTGGCCGAACCCCCAATCGGCCGACGTGGTCGAATAGCCGGATCGAATTCATCGAAATCGCGAACACATTCACCGGAAAACCGATTCCGATTGACACGGGGTTGCCAGCGGAGCGATAGTCGTCGGTACCGCCCCGCACATCCGGCACTCGCGCGGCGAAACGGCCGCGTTCACTCGGGCGACGACGCCCCGGAAAGCGGAGCCATGGTCAACGGAATTCGATCGGTCGTGACGGCGGTCCTCGTGGTGGCGGGTCTGATCGGTGCGACCGGGGTGGCGCGGGCCGCCGCCTGGTCGTCCACCGACAAGTGGGGGACGTGGTCCAACGGCGGCTACACCGTCCGCAACGACGTGTGGGGGAGCGGCGTCGGACCGCAGACGATCTGGGCGAACTCCTACGGCAACTGGGGCGTGTGGGCCGACCACCCCGGCACCGGCGGGGTGAAGGCGTACCCGCACTCGGCGAAGGCGATCAACAAGAGGGTCAGCGCGCTGACCAGGCTGTCGAGCTCGTTCAACGTCAGCAGGCCGGGGTCGGGGGCCTACGCCACGTCCTACGACATCTGGGCCGACAACAACGCCTACGAGATCATGATCTGGGTCAACAAGCAGGGCGCCGTGGGCCCGATCGGGTCGAAGCAGACCACCGCGTCGGTCGGCGGGCACACCTGGGACGTGTACCGGGGCTCCAACGGCGCCAACCAGGTCTTCTCGTTCCTGCGCACCGGGAACACCAACTCCGGCACGGTCGACGTGCTGGCGGTGCTGAAGTGGATCGGGTCGCGCGGCTGGTACGGCGACGTGACCGTGGGCGAGGTGCAGTTCGGTTTTGAGATCACCTCCTCACCCGGAGGCATGGACTTCGTGTCCAACAGCTATTCGGTGACCGCGTGAACGCTCGTCCGCGCCTCTTTCGACACCGAGTCCGACCAGCCCGTTGAACCCGGATCAGACCGGTGTCGGGCGCACGGCGGCGAGAGTCGGTGGCACGGACGGAACCACACCGCGGAAGGGACGTGGGCGTCATGGAGGTCACGAGAACGGGCACGGGCACGGGCACGGGCACGGGCACGGGCACGGGCACGGGCACGGGCACGGGGAGCAGGATCGCGGTGCTGGTGGCCGGGATCGTCGTCGCACTCGGCGCGGTCGCCGCGCCCGCGAGCGCGGCGACCGGCTACGACAGGTGCGCGCACGGCAACTTCTGCCTCTTCGAGGACGGGGCGGGCCAGGGGAGGATGCTCGTCATCTACAGCCCCACCAGCGGCACGAGGGTGAACGTCCCGCTGGACTTCAACGACAGGACGTCGTCGGCCTGGAACCGCGGCGGGCGGGCGGTGGCCCTGTTCCGCGACGCGAACTGCCAGTACCGCCTGCTCCAGATGAACGCCTACGGCGCTCCGCTCGACCTGGCGCTGGGCCCGTACAACGACGTGATCAGCTCCTTCTGCGTCCACTGACCGTCCCCTGACCGGCCCCTGTCCGGCCAGGGGACGCGTGCGGCACCAGACGGTCCGCCCGCCCTCGGCCCAGCCCGCCGCGCGCACGCCGTCGAGGCCGGTGCCAGTGGGGTCGGCGAGGTGTGGCGGCCGTCGGCCGGGCCGGGTGTCCGCACGGCGGAGCCGGGAGGCGGGGCGTTCCCGCGGAACGGGCGGCCGCGAATCGCCGTACCCCTCTCCCGGCGATGCGGGCCGCCCGTTCCGGCGGAGTCCGGGAGTTCGACTCCCCCGGTGACCAGTACGGTGCCAGTCGGCGGTCCACCGCCGGTCCACTGGCCGCGCCGCAGGCGGTGGACCACGCACCAGGGAGTCACGGGGGTCCGGTTGTTCGGCGTGCTGGGGAGTCTCGACGTCGTGCGCGACGACGGCGAGCGCGTGGCGATCAGGGCGGCGAAGCAGCGGAAGCTGCTGACGACGCTGCTGCTGCACGCCAACCGGTGGGTGTCCGTCGACAAGATCGTCGACGTGCTGTGGGACGGCGCTCCGCCCCGGTCGGCGGCGGGCAACACCAAGACCTACGTGTGGAAGCTGCGCACCGCGCTCGCGAGCGGGCGCATCGCCAACGGTCCCGGCGGCTACCGGGTCGACGTCGGCCGCGACGAGGTCGACGCCCTCCGGTTCGAGGACCTGCTCCGGGCGGGTCGCGACGCGCTGGCGGCGCACCGGGAGCAGGACGCGGCGCGACTGCTCGCGGAGGGGCTGGGCCTGTGGCGCGGCGAGCCCTACGCCGACCTGACCGACGACGACGCGGAGGCGGCCAGGAGCAGGCTCACCGAGCAGCGGCTGAGCGCGCGGGAGGACCTGGCCGAGGTCCGGCTGGCGCTCGGCGAGCCCGTGGTCGTCGAGCTGGGCGGCCTGGTGCGGGCGAACCCGCTGCGCGAGCGGCCGTACGGCCTGCTCATGCTGGCGCTGTACCGCGACGGCCGCCAGGCCGAGGCGCTGACCGTCTACCGGGACCTGCGGGCGGTGCTGGACCGCGAACTCGGTCTCGCGCCGAGCGAGGACCTCGTGCTGCTGCACCGCGACATCCTCAACCAGGCGCCGCGGCTCAAGCCCGAACCGCGCACCGCGGTGTGGCGGCACGTGCCCGCGCAGCTGCCCGCGAACGTGGCGGGGTTCACCGGTCGCGACAAGGCCCTCGCCCGGCTCGGCGACGACGCGGACGTCTGGGTGGTCACCGGTCCCCCTGGCGTCGGCAAGACCGCGCTCGCCGTGCGCTGGGGCCACCACAACGCCGACCGGTTCCCCGACGGCCAGCTGTACGTGGACCTGGGCGGCTTCTCCACCGGAGCGCCCCTGACGACCCGCGACGCGATGGGCAGGCTGCTGCGCTCGCTCGACACGCCCCCCGACCGGATACCGCACGACGTCGCCGAGCAGACCGCGCTGTACCGCTCGCTGATGACGGGCAGGCGCGTGCTCGTGGTGCTGGACAACGCCCGCGGCTCGGAGGACGTCCGGCCGCTGCTCCCCGGCCGCCCCGGCTGCGTCGTGATCGTGACGAGCCGCAACGACCTGCACGGCCTGGTCGGGCTGGACGACGCGCGGGCGCTGTCGCTGGGCGCCCTCGGCGACGACGACACGATCGGCCTGTTCCGGCACGTCCTGGGCGCCCACCGGGTCGAGGCCGAACTCGACGACGTGCGACGGCTGTCCGGGCTGTGCGGCAACCTCCCCCTGGCCGTCCGCCTCGCCGCCGCCACCCTCGCCGCCCAGCCCGACCGGCGGATCGGCGACCTGGCGGACCGGATGGAGAACGGCAACCGGCTCACCGCGCTGGCGGTCGGCACGGAGAGCGAGACCACCGTGCGCGCGGCGTTCGACCTGTCCTACGCCGCGCTGCCGCCGCGGGCGCGCGTCCTGTTCCGCAGGCTGGCGCTGGCGCCGGGCCCGGACTTCACCGCCCACGTCGCCAGGGCGCTGGCGGGCGACACCGCCGACGGGCTGCTCGCCGACCTGTGCGGCGCGCACCTGGTCGACCACTACGCGCCCGGCCGCTACCGGTTCCACGACCTGCTGCGCGCCTACGCCGTGGAACGCGCCGACGACGAGGGCGACCGGCACGACGCGCTCGACGCGGTCCTCCCCCACTACCTGCGGTGGACGCGGGCCGCGGTGAACACGGTGTTCCTGGTGGGCGGTCCCACCGCGACGGTCGACGGCACCGGGGCGGCACCCGAGTTCGAGGACGAGGCGTCGGCACTGGCCTGGCTGGACGCCGAGCACGCCAACCTGGTCGCCGCCGTGGACCTCGCGGCCGAGCACGGGCCCGCGCACGTCACGTGGCAGCTCGTCGACGCGCTGCACAACTACTTCTGGTCCCGGCGCAACGAACTGGACTGGACGGCGACCGCCGAGACCGCGCTCCGCGCCGCCGAGTCCGCGGAGGACGGACGCGCGCAGGCCACCGTGCACCGGACGCTGGGGCTCGCGCACTGGGCCCGCGGCGACGGCGAGTCCTCGATCCGCCACAGCAAGCGGGCGCTGGAGCTGTCACGGGCGACGGGCTACCTCCTCGGGGAGGCGAGGGCGCTGACGAGCCTCGGACTCGCGCACGGGGACCGGGGCGGTCCCGCCGAGGCGGCCGACTTCCAGGCCGCGGCACTGGCCATCGACCTGGCCAACGGCAACGACTACCGGGCCGCGGTGTCGCGGTGCAACCTCGGGTTCGCGCTGACCCACCTCGGCTACCCGGGGGACGCGGTCGAGCGGTTCGAAGCGTCCCTGGTGACCATGCGCGCGCTGGGCAAGCGGTACGCCGAGGCCAGCGTCCTCAACGGCCTCGGCGTCGCCCGGCTCGAACTCGGCGACGTCGACCTCGCGGCGGACCTGCTGGAGGAGTCGCTGCTGGCGGCCCGCGAGACCAGCCACCACCACTGCGAGGTCGGCTCGTTGACGGCCCTGGTGGACGTGCGCCGCGAGCAGTCCGACCACGAGGCCGCCGCGCGCTGCGCCGAGCAGGCGCTGGAACTGGCCCGCGACCGCGAGATGGCCGCGGAGGAGGGCACGGTGCTGACCGCCATGGCGGAACTCGCGCTGGCCGGGGGCGACCACGACGCCGCTCGACGGCACGCGACCGAGGCCCTGCGGATCCAGCAGGAGGCCGGGTACCCGTACGGCCGCGCGCGAGCGTTGCGCGCGCTCGGGTGGGCGCTCGGCGACGGGGCGGGCGGCCCCTACCTCGTGGAGGCTCAGGCCGTGTTCGACACGTTCGGCACCCCGCGGGCGGAGGAGCTGCGCGGGCTGGGACCGCGCAAGCCGTTCACCGGGACCTGAGGACCCGGCCGTCGGCGGGACCGCGGACGGGGGCGCACAGGGGATCGCCCACACCGTGCGGGTGTGTCCCCACGTCCGTACGGCGGTACGGCCGGGCACCGACCTGGCACCACCATGGTCGGCATGGACCCACCGCGCCGGAGCACCGGCCTGCTGCTCGCCGCGATCCTGCTCGCCGCGGGAGTGGCGGTCCCCGCCCTGGCCGCCACCGCGTTCAAGGTGTTGCAGATGAACCTCTGCAACAGCGGCGTCGCGGGCTGCTACCAGAACGGGCTCGCGGTCGGCGAGGCCGTGACGGTGATCCGCGACCGGCAGCCGGACGTGGTCTCGGTGAACGAGGTGTGCCTGTCCGACCTGCCCGGCCTCACCGCCGCGGTCGGCGCGGGCGCCCAGTACCGGTTCGCCTTCGTGCGCGACAGGTCCACCGGTTCCGACTACCAGTGCACGGCGGGCCGCGGCGCGTACGGCAGCGGGATCATCGTCAAGGAGGGCATCACCTCGGGCGGGACCGGCGTGTACTCGGCGCAGGACGGCGGCAACGAGATGCGGGCCTGGGCGTGCGCGCTGAGCGCGGTGCGCGGGTTCACCGCGTGCACCACCCACCTGAGCACCACCGCCACCACGGCGCTCGCGCAGTGCCGCGAACTCCTTCCCGCCACGGTCCTGTCCTTCGACCCCACCGGCTCGCCCACCACCGGGCACGTGGCGGTGGGCGACCTGAACCTGAGGTACCGCCCCGGTTCTCCCACCAACGCGCAGAACTGCGTCCCGGCGGGCTGGTTCCGCAAGGGCGACGGCGACGTGCAGCACGTCACCGCCCGCACCCTCACGTTCGTGTCGACCCAGACCTACGCGATGTCCCGCACCGACCACCCGGCGTTCGTCGTCAACTACACGTTCTGAGGCGCGACGGGGGGAACGGGCTCGCTCCGGCCGTCGTGGCTCAGCGGGTGCGGTGCGGGGTGGGCGAGGACGATCGGCGGCATGTCCCCGGCGAAGACCCCGACGTCGCGTCGGGGTCGAGGACGATCCCGTTCAACGCCCGCGCCGCGCCGCGGCCCGACGTCAGCCGGCGCGGCAGACCTCACCCGCGGGCGGGAGGACGCCGGTCGTCAGGAAGGTGTTCACCGCACCGCGGACGCACCGGCTCAGCAGGTAGGCGCCGTGGCCCGAGCCGTCCAGGGTGAGCAGGCGGGCGTTGTCGAGCTGGGCGGTCAGTTCCGTGCTCCAGCGGTAGGGGCCCGCGGTGTCCCCGGTGATGCCGATGACGAGCACCGGGGCGACGCCGGGTGCCCTCAGCCGGTGCGGCGGGACCGGTGCAGGCGCGGGCCAGTGCCGGCAGGGCGCGCCGGAGGTCAGTTCCAGCCCGTACACCGGTGCCGTCCGCGCCACCCCGGTGGCGTCGCCCCGCACCTGTGCCGCGGTGCGCGGGTCGGGTAGGTCCTGGCAGGTCGTGGCCGTGTTGCCGATGTCGATCGTCGGTCCCCGCGTCGTGGCCGCGAGGGTGCTCGCGTCTCCGGCCAGCACCCCGGCCAGCTCCTCGTCCAGCCTCTCCCTGCCGTTCTGGTCCGAGACGTCCCGCGTCAGCGCGGTCATCAGCCGCGCCTGGTTCACGACCTGGTCGCCGCCGCGGATCGGCCTGCTGTCGGTGTCCCGCACGAGCTGCTGGATCCACGCTCGGGCCGCGTCGGGCGGGATCGTCGCGAAAGGACACGCGGGGCGGTCGGCGCAGCCGGTGAGGTAGGCGGTCAGGGCCTGCTCCTTGGCCTCCGCCACCCCGGCCATCCAGGACCCGTAGGTCTGGTCCGGGTGGCCCGCGCTGTCCAGGACCACGCGGCCGACCCGCTTCGGGAACGTCTCGGCGTACCGGCCGCCCATGACGGTGCCGTAGGAGATGCCCAGGTAGTCCAGCCTCGGTTGCCCCAGCACCGCGCGCAGCACGTCCATGTCCCGCACGGTGCTGCCCGTGTCCACGTGGTCGAAGATCGGTCCGGACGCCTGCCTGCACGCGTGGGCCCACCGCCCGACGGCCGCCTCGTAGGCCTCCACCTCCGCCGGGGTGTCCGGCGAGCCGTCCACCTCCTCGACGGCCTCGGACGCCTCCGCCGGGCAGGTCAGCGGCGCCGAACCCCCGACTCCGCGCGGGTCCCAGCTGACCAGGTCGTACCCGGGGGGCGCGTGGCCGCGCACCTGCCCGCCGAACAGGAAGTCGATCCCGGACCGACCCGGCCCACCGGGGTTGACCAGCAGCGAGCCACGGCCCTCGCCCCGCAGCCGGGCCACGGCGAGTTCGACCGCGGCCCCGGCGGGCCGCGCCCAGTCGACCGGCACCGTGACGTTCGTGCACTCCGCGCCCGCGGGCCCGCACGGCTGCCAGTCGGGTTGTTGCCGGTAGAACCGCGCGTACGCGGGCGTGGTAGCCGGGTCCCGCGCCTCCTCGGGCGCCGATGGACGGCTCTGCGCCGCGGTCGCCACCCAGACGGTCGATGCCGCCGCGACCAGGACCGCGGCCAGCAGGTGGTGCTTCTTCGTCATCATCATCCGCTCCCTCGTTCCGCTCGCCCGGAAGCCTCTCGGGTGGCGGTGGAGCGCCACAGCCGGCTACCCGGCCGACCGGTGGTGGGGGTGCCCCTACCCGACCAATTGAGGAACGTTCGTTCTTGACTGATCGTTCCTCAAAACGCTACGGTCGTGCCATGGGCAGGACGAGGACGTTCGACGAGGACGAGGTGGTGCGCGCCGCCGCGACGCTGTTCGGCGGTCGCGCGTACGACGGGGTGTCGGTGGACGACCTCGTCACCCACCTCGGCGTGCACCGCAACAGCCTCTACAAGACGTTCGGCAGCAAGCGCGGCCTCTACCTGGTCGCCCTGCGCCGCCACCTCGCCCACGACGTCCGTCCCCTGGTCGACGCGCTCGGCTCGGCACCGGACGCCGCGAGCGCGCTGCGGCTCATCACGTCGGCAGACCTCGGACTTCTGCTGCTCGCGGCGGTCGAACGGGCACCGGCCGACACCGAGGTCGCCGCCGAGGTGGCCGCCGCGCTGGACGCCGTCGACCAGGCCGTCGCCGACGCGCTCGGCGTTCCCGCCGACCTGGCGGCCGCTCTCACGTCCGCCGCGCTGGGCATCCTCCTGCGCGGCAACCCCCACGGGGTCGGCACCGCGCTGGCCCACCGCCTCGATCCTCTCGGCTGACAAGGAGAACCACATGGCACTGGTCCACATCGAAGGCGACGACCTCGTCGTCGTGATCGAGGGTCTCGACAAGCTCTGGGCCCTCAAGAGCAGTCTGACGATCCCCCTGGGCAACGTCCGCGGCGCGACCGCCGACCCCGGCATCGCCGCCGAACCCAAGGGGATCCGCGCGCCGGGCGCCCACGTGCCCGGCGTCCTCACGGTGGGCACGTTCCACCTCGACGGCGAGAAGGTCTTCTGGGACGTCAAGGACCCGTCGAAGGCCGTCGTGGTCGAACTCGCCGACGAGCACTACGCCCGCCTGGTCATCCAGGTCGACGATCCCCGCGCGACCGTCGCGCTGGTCGAGAACGCCCTCATCGGGAAGGGGTGATCCGGTGTTCCCCCGCTCCGCCGCGGTCGTGGTGGCCCTGGCCGTCGCGACCGCCACCCCCGCCGGGGCGACGCCCGGCTTCGTGCCCGCGGCCGACCGCGAGGTGGTCTTCACCGTCGACGGGACCACGACGTACGGCACCCTGCACGTTCCCGCGCACCGCGCCGGGCAGCGGTTGCGCGCCGCACTGCTGCTGCCCGGCAGCGGACCCACCGACCGCGACGGCAACCAGCCTCCCGCGGCGTCCCCGAACACCCTGGCGCAGGTGGCCGACGCGCTCGCCGTCGACCGGGTGGCCACGCTGCGGTTCGACAAGTACGGCACCGGCCGCACCGGGCTCGGTGCCTACCGCGACCACCCGGACACCCTCGACCACCCGGCGTTCGTCCGCCAGGCGGCGGCTGCGTACGAGTCGTTGCGCGACCAACCGGAGACCAACCCGCACGCGCTGTCGGTCGTCGGGCACAGCGAGGGCGCGATGACCGCGCTGCTGCTCGGCGGCACCGTCCACCCGCGCCCGACCGGCCTGGCCCTGCTGCAACCGCAGGCGATCCGCTTCCTGGACCTGGTCGCGCTGCAACTGCACGCCCAGGTCGCCGAGGCGACCCGGCACGGCCTGCTCACGCCGGACCAGCAGCGCACGATCGACGCGGCGGTCGACGCCGCCGTCACGGCCCTGCGCGAACACCGACCGGTCGACACGACCGACCTGCCACCCGCGGTCGGCCGGCTCTTCCAGGCGTTCCAGGGGCCGAGCGCCCGGTTCGTGGACAGCGACGACGCCGTCTACCCGCCGGAGCACGCCGCGGCCCTGCGGCCGGGGAGCAGGGTGCTGCTCACCTGCGGCACGAACGACGTCCAGGTCCCCTGCTCGACGACGGACGCGCTGACCACCGCCCTGCGCCGCGCGCACGTCGGAGGACCGGGCCGGGTACCGCTGTCCGGGGTGGACCACCTGCTGCACGACACCGACCACCCGGACGCCCTCGCCCCAGCCGTGCTCGACGCCCTGCACCGGTTCGCCGGGCGCTGAGGGCACCCGGCGGGCCGCCTCCACCGGCGCGACACCGGTTCGTCGACGGTCGTCAGCTCCGCGCGGGCCAGTGGCCGTGCACGCGTTCCCGCTCGGGCACCGGCTGGTGCACGTTGCCCGCCGCGGGCTCCGCGGGCTTGCGGGTGAGGGCGGCCAGCCGGAACAGCGGACCGACCAGCCTGTCGTAGAGCAGCGGCAGGAGCCGGAAACCGGCGATGACGAGCGGATTCCCCGGCCCGACCGCCACCGAGACGTGCCTGCGGGGGCGGTCGGCCAACCGCACGATCGCCGCACCCACCCGCTCCGGCGACAGGACCGGCCACGGCGGCCGAGCGCTCCGGCCGGTGTAGTTGGCGGCCTGGTAGTAGATGGGGGTGTTGATGCTTCCGGGGCTCACGATGCAGACGTGCACGCCGGGTTCGTCCCGCGTCTCCTGCTGGAGGGTGCGGAGCACGGCGCGCTGCCCCCACTTCGACGCCGCGTAGGCCCCCATCTGCGGGACGGTGACCGAGCCCAGCAGGGAGTTGACCCCGATGAACGTGCCCGCGCGCTGGCGGCGCATGACCGGGAGGACCGCGCGGCTCAGGTGGACCGTGCCGTGCACCGCGGTGTCGACGACGGTGGTGAACACCTCCGCGGGCATCGTCTCGACGGTGCCGTAGCCCATGACCGTCGCGGTGTGCACGACGACGTCGACGCGCCCGTGCCGGTCCAGGGTCCGCGCCACGATCCGGTCGGCCGCCGCCGGATCGCGCACGTCCTCGACGAGGACGTCCACGGCACCGCTCCCCGCGTCCCGGCACGCCGCCTCCGCGGCGTCGAGCGCGCCCGCGCTGCGCGACACCAGCACCAGGTCGTCGTCACGAGCGGCGAACGCGACCGCGGCGGCCAGACCGATCCCGCTGCTGGCGCCGACGACGACCACGACCCGTCCGGTCACGGGTTGAGCACCACCTTGACGCAGCCGTCCCGCTTCTCCCGGAACATCTCGTAGCCGTTCGCGGCCTCGGCCAGGGGCAGGTGGTGCGTGACGAGGTCCAGCGCGCCGAGCGGGTCGGCCGGGTCGAGCAGCAGCGGCAGGATCTGATCGGTCCACCGGCGCACGTGGGCCTGCCCCATGCGGAGCTGGATCCCCCGGTCGAACATCTCCATCATCGGCATCGCGTCGACCTCGCCCCCGTACACGCCGGACACCGAGACCGTCCCACCCCGCCGCACGCCCTTCAGCGCGGCGTGCAGGGCGTCGAGCCGGTCGACGGCCATCTTGTCGGTCACCTTCTGCGCCAGGGCGTCCGGGAGGAGCCCCACTGCCTTCTGGGCCGCGGCGACGAGCCGACCACCGTGGGCCTCCATCCCGACGGCGTCGATGGTGGCTTCCGGACCGCGACCGTCGACCATCTCGATCAGCGTCGCGGCCACGTCGTCGACGTCGTCGAGGTTGACGGTTTCGGCGCCGTACCTCGCGGCCAGGGCGAGCCGCTCGGGCACCCGGTCGACCCCGATGACCCGGCCCGCGCCCAGGTGCGCGGCGATGCGCACGGCGAACTGCCCGACCGGGCCGAGGCCGAGCACCGCCACCGAGCCACCGGGCGGCACGTCGGCGTAGCGGACCGCCTGCCAGGCGGTCGGGAGGATGTCGGACAGGAACAGGAACCGCTCGTCCGGCGTGTCCGCGGGCACGATGACCGGTCCGAACTGGGCCTGCGGCACGCGGAGGTACTCGGCCTGCCCTCCGGGCACGGAGCCGTAGAGCGAGGTGTAGCCGAACAGGCTCGCGCCCTTGCCCTCACCGCGGACCTGGGTCGTCTCGCACTGCGCGAACAGTCCGCGACCGCACATCCAGCAGTGGCCGCACGAGATGTTGAACGGCACCACGACCCGGTCCCCCACCGACAGGTGGCCCGCGGCGTCGGGGCCCACCTCCTCGACGACGCCCATCGCCTCGTGGCCGAGCACGTCACCCGGTGCGAGGTACGGGCCCAGCACGCCGTAGAGGTGCAGGTCGGAACCGCAGATCGCGGTCGAGGTCACCCTGATGATCGCGTCGGTGGGCTCCTCGATGCGCGGATCGGGCACCTCGGTGACCTGAACGTTCTGATTTCCCTGCCATGTGAGTGCTTTGATGTCGACTCCTCGATCGGTGGTTCGACTGGGGCGTCGCAGAATTTTTCACGTTCGCGTACGACGATTCGTTCCAGGAGTCGAGTCAAGCACCACCTCGCGGAATCCGCATGACGGCTCGGCCGCGGAACGCGCTGGTGGGAATCGTCAAAAAAGCTCCCCCAGCGCGTTTGAACATCTGGTGGGCGACCGAAACACCCTTTCGCGGGAATTTCGAGCGGTGCCGGTGCCCGAACCGCACCCACGGGTCCGCACGGCCGTCGCCGTGGTCACCGGACCCGTGGGTCGACCGGGGGGCCGGAGGTCACGTGGCGTACTCGGTGGACGGTTCGGTGGCGTAGTTCTCCCAGATCGGCGCCATGGTCTCGCGCGTCATCGGCTGCCCGGACTCGACCATGGCCTTGAGGTCGCGGAAGTACTGCACGTACAGGTCCGGCGTGAAGGTGCTCAGCATGACCAGCGGGTCGTCGCCGATGTTGGCGAACGTGTGCGGCGCCCCCGGCGGGACCAGGACCCACGTGCCCGCGCCGACGTCGTGGTCGTCCTGCCCCACGGTGAACCGCGCGGTGCCCGAGAGCACGTAGAAGCCCTCGTCGTGCTGGGCGTGGCGGTGCTGCGGAGGGCCGGGGGTGTGCGGGGGGATCGTGATCTCGCCGATCCCCAGGCGGTGCTCGGTGTTGCCGCCGTCTTCGAGGATCCGGATCCGCGCGGGCCCGTTGGCGATGACTTCGCCGTCACCGGGGCCGACGACCGATACAGCGACCATGGAGGAGCCTCCCGAGTGAAGTGATTGCAGCTTGTGCAATCACTGTAGCACCGATGACTGCACATCGTGCAGTCGCTAGGCTCGGACCATGCCGCGATGGAAACCGGACGCAGCCGAACGCCTGCAAGCCGCCGCACTGGAACTGTTCGACGAGCAGGGGTTCGAGAGCACGACGGTCGCCGAGATCGCCCAGCGGGCGGGGCTCACCCAGCGGACGTTCTTCAACCACTTCACCGACAAGCGCGAGGTGCTGTTCATCCTCAGCTCGGAGATCCAGCGGGCGGTCGTCGGCGAGATCGCGGCCTGCGACGACGCCGTGCCGCCGCTCGACGCGGTCGTGCGCGCGCTGGAGGTCGTCGCCGACGGGCTGTTCGAGGAACGCCGCGCCGTGGCGACCCGCAGGCACGCCGTGATCGCCGCCAACCCGGAGTTGCAGGAGCGCGAACTCGGCAAGAACGCCGCGCTCACCGACGCCATCGCGGCCGAACTCCACGCACGGGGGTGCGACCCCGACACCGCGTTCCTCGCCGCGGGCACCGCCGTGCTCGCGCAGCAGGCGGCGTTCCAGCGGTGGACGCGGCCGGGCGAGACCCGGACGCTGCGCCACCTCCTGTCCGAGGCGGTGCGCTCCCTCGGCACGATCGTCAGCGAGGACCCGGTGACCTCCTAGCGCGATCGCGGGTGCCGCCCGATCAGCCGCCACCCGGACGGCGCCCGTCGACGTCCTTCCGCGTGGCGTCGCGACCGGCGACCAGTTCGGGGTGCGGCACGGTCGGGTCGGCGTAGACGTTGCCCGCCCGGTCCCGCCCCCGCGCCAGGAAGATCTGGTGGCGCTCGCCCACCTCCTCGTGGTTGAACCGCACCGCGGTGCTGATGTAGCGCATGGTGAACCCGGCCCGTCGGCGGTCGCCGCGGTTGGCCCCGCTGCCGTGCACGAGCGCCGCGCTGTGGACGCTGCACTCGTTGCGCCGCAACAGGATCGGCACGGCGCGGGACTCGTCCACGCACTCCGGGTCCAGTTCCTCGTCGAACACCCCGTCCGCGCCGCGCGTGGGCCGGTACCGCCGCTCGCCGGGTGCGTGGCTGCCCGGCACCACCCTCATGCAGCCGTTGCCCTCGTCCACCTCGTCGAGCGCGAGCCAGATCGTGACGGCCCCGGCGGACGGGGTGATCATGTTCCGCCAGTAGTAGGCGTCGTCGTGCCACGGCACGCTCCTGCCGTCACCGGCGGGCTTGCAGAGGAAGTGCGACGAGAACACCGCGATGTCCGGCCCGACGAGCTGCTGGACCAGGTCCAGCACACCGGGGTCCATGAGCCACTCGAACAGGCGCGGATCGGTGAAGTGCGGGACGTCCATGTCCTCCGGGCGCGTCCCGTCCGGCAGCTCGGCGAGCGTGCGCTCGAAGTGCTCCCGCAACGCCTCGTACTTCTTCGGCGGCAACAGCTCCGGCAGCGTCAGGTACCCGTTGTCGCGGTAGAACGACAGGTCCCGCTCGGACAGGTGCCTGCTGGTGGCGATGGTCATGTCCGCTCCTCCTGGAGCATCGGCTCGGCGGTGGCCGACACGTCACCGCCGGGCTGGCGTCGACGGCGCAACGCGTTCGTGCGCCTGGACTCCGAGCGTGCCACCGGTCGGCCCGATGACAAGGCCCTCAGCAGCTCCGGGGACTGGGAAATGGTGGATCCCTTGTGCCCTTACGGGATTCGTCCGCCCGGCAGTACCCTGCGATCACCGGCGCCTCGCCGCCGACACGCACGACGTGAACGGTGCCGACAACCAACCTCCATTCGCAGGACCGAGGTGGACCCGATGCCGCATCAGATCACCGATCGCAAGTTCGACATCCTCTTCGACTGGTTCGACCACACCAACGACAACTGGCTCACGCACGAGGACTTCGAGCAGATGGCGGAGTTGTTCACCGCCGTGGCCCGTCCGGACGACCACGAGAACCGCGGCGCCATGCGCGAGGCGTTCACCGCGTGGTGGGACCTGCTGCGCGACGCGGGCGTCACGGACGCCCAGGGGCGCGTGGGACGGCAGGGGTTCATCCAGGTCATGCGGTCCGGCGTGACCGAGCCGAAGAACTTCGAGCACGTGATCATGGGAATCGTGAACGCGCTCATGAGCGCTCTGGACACCGACCGCAGCAACGAGCTCAGCGCCAGGGAGTACGTCCGGATGTACGAGGCCCTCGGGATCAGCCCGGAGACCTCCGACGCCGCGTTCCGGCGCCTGGACCGCAACGGCAGCGGCAGCATCACCCACGCCGAGTTCCGCAGGGCCATCGAGGAGTTCTACCTCAGCACGGACCCCGAGGCTCCCGGCAACTGGCTGCTGGGCGACCCGCTGTCGGCAGAGTGAGGAGTTGAGCAGCCGCTTCGACACCCTGGCTCGGGTGTACGAGGAGATGTTCGCCCTGCCCTGGCGGCGGCACCTGGAGTCGTACACGGTGCTGGAACTGCTCGGGGACCTGTCCGGCAAGGCCGTCGCGGACCTGGGTTGCGGTGCGGGCGACTACTGCCGACTGCTCAAGCGGGCAGGGGCCGCCAGGGTGGTGGGCCACGACACCTCCGCCGGCATGATCGCCCACGCCGCGGCGCGCGAGGCGCGGGAGGGGCTGGGCGTCGAGTACACGACGACACCGCCGCGGGCGGGCGCGTTCGACGTCGTCCTCGGCGTGTACGTCCTGCCCTACGCCGAGGACTACCGCGCCCTCGCGCGGTTGTGCGCGGTCGCGGGTGACGCGCTGCGCGACGGCGGCCGGTTCGTCACCCTGCCGGTCAACCCGGACTACGACGGCGCACCGGACCACTACGCGCGCTACGGGTTCCGGCTGCACGAGGCCGAACCCCGCGCGGACGCGTCGAAGGTCGTCCTGGAGTTGGCGTTCGGCGCGCACCGCGACACCATCACGGCCCGCTGGTGGAGTCGGCGCACCCTGCACCGGGCCCTGGCCGAGGCCGGGTTCACGGACGTCGCCTGGCCCGGCTTCCGGGTCTCGCCCGACGGCGTCCGGGAGCACGGCACCGAGTTCTGGTCGGCGTACCTCGACCGCCCCCACGCCGCGATCGTCACCTGCCGGAAAGGAACGCCGAGCCGCCATGTCGACGCGAACGACGAAGACCGCGGCGGGCCGCGCGTCAGCACCTGACCACGTGTCCACGCGCGTGGTCCCCGACATCCTCGACGTGCCGGGTGCGCGGTGGGACCGGCTCGTGGGCCCGGACGGCTTCTACAGCACGCACCGCTGGCTGCACGGCCTGCGCCACGCCTTCGGCCCCGACCGGGTCCTGATCGCCGAGGGCCGCGGCGGGGAACTGCTGGGCGGGCTGCCCACCTGGTCGGGCGAGGCCGACGGGTCCGGCCTGTTCGACCTGTCGCGGGTGCTGCCGGGGGCGGGCGCGGACTGGTTGTGGCTGGGTGCCCGCCGGGCGACCCGCAACGAACTGGTCGCCTCGGCGCGGCCGGTGCTGCGCGCGCTGCTGGAGCACGCGCTCGCCCTGGCCCGCGAGGAGGGACGTGCCGGGCTGGTCATGCCCTACCTGCCCGCCCGGCACGCGCTGCTGCTGGCCGCCGCCCACCCGCGCGCCCAGGTCTTCCTCCACAGCGCGGACGTCGTGCTGCCGATCCCACCGGGTGGCCTGGACGTCCACCTGGCAACGCTGTCCCGGCGGGACCGGAACCGTCGCAGGCGGGAGGAGCGTGCCGTCCGGGAAGCCGGGGTCGAGGTCGCGTGGCTGCCGTTCACCCGCGACCTGGAGGCCGACGCCGTCCGGCTGGTCACCCAGAACCGGGCCCGGTACGGGGGTACGGCGGACGAGGGGTGGATGCGGCGGGTCTTCGAGGGCCAGCGGGCCGCGGGGCTGCTGGACGACGCCCACGCCGGTGTCGCGGCCAGGGACGGCCGCCCGCACGCGGTCATGATCTTCTACGGTCGCGGGGACCGGCTGCACGCCCGCTACTTCGGCTTCGACTACGCCCACGCCCGCCCGGCGGGCGAGTACTTCCTGCTGCTGCACCGGATGCCGCTGCGGCACGGGGCCGCGGCCGGGTTCCGCCACTGCCACCTGGGCATCTCGGCCTGGCACGGCAAGGTCCAGCGCGGCGCGGTGCTCTCCCCGCTCGCCGCGGTGGTCCTCTCCCCGAACGGCACGATCCCCGGCGCGGAGCACAACGCCGCCGCGCTCCGGACCTGGCGCGCGCTCGCACCGGGCCGCCCGGAGGCCTACGACCCGGACTGGGACCTGTGGGACCGGAGCCGCTGAGCGGACCCACCGCGAGGGGAAGGGGCACCACGTGCTGCACCTGGTCTACCGCATCAAACCGTCTCCGGCCGCCGAGCGGGACCCGCACGCCTTCTGGGCCTGGGTGCGGGACCGCGAGCGGTGGTTCTACGACGGGCTCGACACCGTCCTCGCCACCCGGTGGCGGGTGCGGACCATCGGCCAGGACGTGCACACCCTCGAACACACCGTCACCTTCGCCGACGAGGCCGCGTGGGGCCGCTACCGCCGTGCCGTCGCCGACCGCGGCAGCGACCCGGAGTGGGAGCGGCGCCGCGTCGAGCAGGGGCGCTGGTGGACCCTGCTCGACGCCGACCTGCTCAGCGACCCGCCGGTCCCCCTCGGCATCACCCGCGACACCCCCGAGGACGCGGCGGGGCCCGCCGACCGCGTCCGGCACCTCCTGGGCACGGGGCGCCGGGCCACGCTCGCCACCACGGACGGCACCACACCCTGGATCGACACGGTCGACGTCACCGTCCTGCGCGATCCCCTGCGGCTGCTGTGGCGCTCCCCGCGCGAGGCCCGCCACTCCCGCGACGTCGCCACCCACCCGGACGTCTCCGGGATCGTCCACGCGGACGGGTCGGCGGGCGGTGGGGTGCGGTTCACCGGCACGGCCCGCGACAGCGACCCGCTCGGCCGCCACGTCCTGCACGTCGCCCGCCTGTGGTGGTCGGACGACGAGCAGGACGTGGAGGTCGACCCGCGCGCCCTCGGCTGAGCGCTCGTCGGGTCACGCGCGGTCCTCGATCCGTTCGAGGACGGCGGTGGTGCTGCCCGCGGCGTCGAGCCCGTGCGCGCGCAGCCTGGTCGAGGCCCAGCCGGACCGGATCGCGGGCGACCGGGCGCACGCAGGCGGATGACGTCCGGCTCAGGGCCCGAGCACCAGCTTCTGGTACTGCTCCCGGTCCAGGTCGTACACCTCCAGCGTGACCTGGGTCGGGAGGCCGTCCACCGGCGCGAGGTGGTCGCGGACGATGCCGATGCCCACCCGCCCCACCTCCTGCTTGAGCCCCACCGGCCGCCCGGACAGCAGGCCGATCCGCACGTGGACCATCGCCGCGGGCGCCCCGTCCCCGATCACGGACTCCTCGATCCGCCGGAACCGGGTCTTGAACGCGGCCACGTCGGAGTCGACCAGCGGCGCGACGGTCCGGTGCAGCGCGAGGGCGAGGGCTCGGCGGTCCAGGGCCCCGCTCAGCTCGGCGGAGTACTCGACGGTGATCTGCGGCATGGGCTCACGCTACCGGCGCGGTGAGGACCGGGAGTTCGGTGCGGCCCCAACCGGAACCCGACCCCCGCACGGTCGAACGGCGCCCGAGCGGTGGACGTGCTCCCGGAGGGTAGATCGCCGCGGCACCGTGAACGCCTGACCAGTGCGTGCACGGCCGCGAAGGATCTTCGAGCGATCTGTCGAACGTGGCCGGGTTCGTTCGACGCAGAGATGACAGCACAGCAGGACTACCCAGGAGCACCCGATGCGCACCCTGATCAGCACCGCGTTCGTCTCGCTCGACGGGGTCGTGGAGGCCCCCGGCGGCGAGCCCGGCCACCGCAGCTCCGGCTGGACCTTCAAGGACATCGAGTTCGTGGAGGCCGCCTACGAGCTGAAGGCGCGCGAGCAGGACGAGGCCGCCGCCATGATGATGGGACGCGTCAGCTACGACGCCTTCTCGCCGGTGTGGCCGACCATGACCGAGGAGTTCCCGCGCTACAACGCGATGCCGAAGTACGTCGTCTCCACCACGCTGGAGGACAGCGACCTCGTCACGAACTGGGGCGACATCACGATCCTCCGCTCCCTCGACGACGTCGCCGCGCTCAAGGAGACCGACGGCGGGCCGATCCTGGTCCACGGCAGCGCGAAGCTCAACCGCGGCCTCGCCGACGCCGGTCTCGTCGACCGCTACCACCTGCTCGTCTTCCCCGTCCTGCTCGGCGCGGGCAAGCGCCTGTTCAGCACCACCGACCGGGACAAGCAGCGGCTCACGGTCGTCGAGAGCGAGACGTACCGCAACGGCGTCCAGAAGCTCGTCTACGAGGTCGACCGCTGACCGATCGACCACGGTCACCCCCGACGATCGTCGGGGGTGACCGTGGTCGATCGGCGGATCCGGCACCACCCCGCCGATCCCTAGCGTTCCGGCCCATGAGGACACTCGTGGCCGGACTGGTGCTGGCCCTCTCCCCCGCACCCGCGCCCGCGTCGATCGACAGCTACCTGGCCCTGGCCCTCGACGCGACCGGGCTGCCCGGCGTCTCGGTCGTCGTCACGCACGGCGACCGGGTCGTGCACGCCACCGGCGCCGGGCGCGACGGGCACGGCGACCCCGTCACCGCGAACACCGCGATGCGGGTCGCGTCGGTGAGCAAGTCGTTCACCGCCGCCGCCGTCCTGACGCTCGTCGAGGACGGCCGTGTCGGGCTGGACGACCAGGTGCACGACCGGCTCCCCCAGCTCCCGCCGCGCATCACCGTGCGCCACCTGCTCAACCAGACCTCCGGCATCTCCGACGCCTCCGTCGACATCGGACGGCTGACCGGGGCCCGCACGCTCGCCGAGTACGTCGACCTCCTGCCGCCCGTCGACGCCGCCGAACCCGGCACCCGGTACGCCTACTGCAACGTCAACTACGACGTCGCCGCCCGCCTGGTCGAGGTGGTCTCCGGCCAGTCCTACGAGGACTACCTGCGGCAGCACGTGTTCGAGCCGCTCGGCATGCGGGACAGCAAGGCGGGCGGCGACGCGCCGAACGGCTTCAACTCGCTGTACGGGATCTGGCTCGACCGGCCCGAGCTGGACGACGGCCCGGCCGTCGGCGGCGCGGGTTCGGTGATCACGACCGCGCACGACATGGGCCGCTGGCTCGTCGCCCAGAACGGCCACGGCCCGTTCGCCGCGGCGTCGCTCGACGCCATGCACTCGCCGTCGGACGTGCACGAGTACGGCATGGGCTGGCAGCCCGACGACAACGGCCTGCTCGTGCACAGCGGCAACCTGTGGACGTACAACGCGATCCAGGCCATCGACCCCGAGACCGGCTACGGCTACGCCGTGATGACCAACGGCGCCCCGCTCGTCGACGACACCGCCACGATCCTCGACGGGCTGATCGCGCTGAGCCGTGGCGGGACGCCCGCGGAGCCCGGCAGCTCCCGGCAGCTCGTCGAGTGGGTGCTCGCGGCGGTCGGGCTGCTCGCCGCGGCGCTCGGGGTGCTCGGGGTGGCGCGGGCGCGGCGCTGGGCGGAACGCGAGCACGGGCGGCGACGGTGGCTGACGGTCGCGCGGCTGCTGGTCGTGGCGTCGCCCGCCGTGCTGTTCGCGCTCTACCCGTGGTTCGTGTCGTTCATCAGCTCCGGCCGGACGGTGCTGTGGGCGCAGCTCGGCTACTTCGCGCTGCCGCTCACGATCACGCTCGCCGCCGCGGGGCTGTCCGGGCTCGCGGTGCTGACCGCTCGCGTCGTCCGGCTAGTGTCGGTCCGATGAGCCTCGGGGTCCTCGCCGTCCTCGGCCTGATCAGCGGGCTGAACATGGAGGGCGGCCTGCCGGTGTGGCGGGTGTGCGCGTTCGCGGTGCTGGCGCTGCTGGCGTACCTGCACGGCAGGCACGTCGACGCCCGCTTCGGCTGGCAGGTCCTCACCGGGGTCGGCGTCGTCGGCTGCTCGGTCGTGGCCGTGCTGGACCGCACCGAGGTGACGTCGGTGCTGCTCATCCTGGTGCTCACGGTCGTGCTGCCGCGGCTCGCGGGCCGGTACCGGCGGCAGCAGGCGCTGCTGATCGCGGCCGAGCGGGAACGGGTGCGGCAGCTGGAGCGGGAGCGGGAGCACGTCGCCGAGCGGGCGCGGCTCCAGGAGCGGGGCAGGCTGGCGGCGGAGCTGCACGACTCGCTCGGCCACGACCTGGCGCTGATCGCGCTGCGGGCAGGCGCGCTCGAACTGTCACCCGGCCTGTCCGGCGAGGACGCGGGCACGGCCGGCGCGGTGCGGGCATCGGCGGTGGCGGCGACCGACCGGCTGCGGCAGTCGATCGCGATGCTGCGCGAACGCGACGAGGTGCCGCCGGTCGCGGCCCTGGTGGCGAACGCGCGGGACGCGGGCATGACCGTGGCGGTCGACGGTCTGCAGGACCTGCCGGACGTGGTGGACCAGGCCGTGCGCCGGGTCGCGCGGGAGGCGCTGACGAACGCCGCCCGGCACGCGCCGGGCGAACCGGTGACGATGACGATGACGGTCGCGGAGCGGCTGGTGACGCTGGAGGTCGGGAATCCGTTGAGGGGTCCGGTCGGCAGGGGCAGTGGCCTGGAGGGGTTGGCGGAGCGGCTGCGGCTGCTGGGCGGCGAGCTGGTCGTGACGACCGAGAACGGGTCGTTCACGCTGCTGGCACGGGTGCCGCTGACGTGATCAGGGTGCTGCTGGCCGACGACGAGGCCATGATCAGGGCGGGGCTGTCGGCGGTGCTGGCGACGGATCCGGAGATCACCGTGGTGGCGGAGGCGGCCGACGGGCGCGCGGCGGTGGAGCTGACGCACGCCCACCAGCCGGACGTGGTGCTGATGGACATCCGCATGCCGCGCCTCGACGGCCTCGCCGCGGCCCGCGAACTGCGGGACGTCGTCCCGGTCGTGATGCTGACGACGTTCGACGAGGACGAGTACGTGGCCCAGGCCCTTGAGGACGGCGCGAGCGGCTTCCTGCTGAAGGCCGCGGACCCCCGTGAGCTGCTGATCGCGGTGCGGGCGGTCGCCGACGGCGCGGCGTACCTGTCACCGCGGGTCGCCCGCCGCGTCCTGGCCGGGTTGCGGACGGGCCTGACCAGGCCCGCGGCGGCGAAGCGCAGGGTGGCGGCGCTGACCCCGCGCGAGCGGGACGTGCTGGCGCTGGTCGGGCAGGGCCTGTCGAACCAGGAGATCGCGGGACGCCTGCACCTGGCGGAGGGCACGGTGAAGGCGCACCTGTCCGCGATCCTGCGCGGGCTGGACGTGCAGAACCGCGTGCAGGCGGCCATCACCGCGTACGAGGCCGGCATGACGGAGTGACCGTCGTCAGCCGGTCGCGAGCAGCGGCGCGGGCGCCCACCCGGCCGGCCGGCGCACCGTGCTCACACGACCTCCTCCGCGGTCACCAGCGCACCGGTCACCACCACCATCATCGCGACCGCGACCCGCACGTCGGCGACGAGTCCTGGAACCAGGACGGCGGCGACGGATCCCTTCGCGGGCACCGGGGAACTCCTCCGGCCAGCGGCCCGTCACGCGGCCTCGGCTCGGTCTCGATCCGGTTCGACCAGGAAGCCACAGGCCGGCGAGTGCGCCACCCTCAGGGCGCCGACGCCCAGCGGGCGCGGCCCAGGACTCTCGGCGAACGCCGCCACGGCCGCCTTGACCCGCGCGCAGCCGCGCGGAGCAGGAGTCGGTGGAGGTCGGCGGTCGTGGAGGTGTCCGTCACGGATCGTCTCCGTCGTCGATCGGTGGTGGGTCGTTCTGCTTCAGGCGCGCCGCCGCGACACCCGCGGCCGTCAGCCCCGCTGCGGTCAGGACGAGGACACCGGAGGCGCCGGTACCCGCCGCCAGCAGGCCCGCGACGCTGGGCACGAACACCTGGCCGACCCGGTTCCCGGTCAGGCGCAACGACATCGCCCGGCCCCGCAGGCCCGGCGGAGTGGATTCGGCGAGCCAGGACATGGTGAGCGGCTGGCCGACGCCGAGCCCGAGGCCGATCGCGAGGACGACCACCGCCAGCAGCCACACCGGCATCGGCACCGCCGCCGCGACGAGGCCGACGGCGGACAGCGCGATGCTGCCGACGAGCAGCGGGCGGCGGCCCAGCCACGCGGCCAGCCGCCCCAGGAACAGCCGCGACCCCATCGACGCCACGGCCCGCAGGGTGAGCAGCCCGCCGACGACACCGGAGGCGATCCCGCGTTCGGCGCCCAGCGCGGGCAGGTACACCAGGGTGATGTCGACGGCCGCGATCACCACGCAGCTCACCGTGAGCGCGCGGAGCAGACCGGGGCGGCGCAGCAGGTCGCGCAGCCCGGCGGGTTCACCGTCCGCGGCGGGAGGTCGGCGCACGGCCGGTGGGCGGAGCGCCAGCGTGACACCCAGCAGCACCACCGTGATCGCGACCGTCACGCCGAAGATCGTGCCGGTGTCCGGGATGGTCCGCGAGCCGCCGAACAGCAGGATCAGCCCCGGTCCCACGGCCTGCCCCAGCGACGCGGCGAACGTGTAGTAGCCGAACGCCGCGTCGTAGCGGTGCGGCGCGGTCACGTTCGCGACCAGCGCCTGCTGCGCGACCACCGAGCACAGGTGCCCCGTGCCCAGCAGCACGCTGCCCACCAGCAACCCCACCACACCGCCGCCGACGAGCACGAACGCCCCGGCCGAGGCGCACACCAGCAGCGCGCCCGCCAGCAGCACCCGGCGTTCCCCGAACCGGTCCACGGCCTGCCCGGACGGGATGGCCAGCAGCAGCGGGGCCACCGCGAACGCCGCCGACAGCACCCCCAGCCACGCCGGGGGCACGTCCAGCTCCAGGGCGCGGTAGGTGGAGGTGGGGCGCAGCACGAACGTCACGAGCTGGACGAGGACGGTGTGCGCGAGCAGCAGGACCAGCATCCCGCGCCCGCCGCCGACGCCGTTCAGGGCAGCGCGCGAGGTGTCGCGACCGGGCCCACGCCCAGGCGCGACGCGGCCTTCGCCCCGAGGCTGGTGGAGATGTGCTGGTGCATCACGGCCGCCGCCGCGTCGGAGTCGCCCGCCACGACGTGCTCCACGAGCCGGTGGTGCTCGGCGGTCGTCCGCGCGCGCTCCTGCTCACCGCGCACGACCTCCAGGCCGAGCCTGCGGTAGCGGTCCGCCTTGTCCCACAGTCCGTCGAGGGTCGCGATGAGCAGGTCGTTGTGCGACGCCCGGTAGAGCGCGGCGTGGAACCGCCGGTGCGCGATCAGGTCCTCGACGCCGGGGTTGCCCGGCAGCGGTTCGAGGCCCTGGACCGCGGCGCGGATCTCCTGGATGTCGGACTTCGTGCGGCGCTGCGCGGCCAGCGCGACGGCCAGCGGGTCCAGCGACCGGCGCAGCTCCAGCAGGTCGCGCGCCTCTTCGGCGGTCAACTCGGTGACCCGCGCGTCGCGGTGCGCGTCCAGCTCGACCAGGCCCTCGGACTTCAGCCGCCGCAACCCCTCCCGCAGCGGCGTCGTGCTGATCCCGATGGTGCGCGCCAGCGTCGCCTGGTTGAGCACCTCCCCCGGCCCGAACTCGCCGGACAGGATCTTCTCGCGCAGGGTCGTGTACGCGAAGTCGCTCTTCGTCATGAAGGGCTCAGCGGGTTCCGCCATCCAGGACCTCCCTCAGGGCTAGGTTATAACCTACATGCTGCCCCAGTGAGCCTGGCCAGAGGGACTACCAGCGGGAAAATCCCTGACCGGAGGGAAGCCCGACCGGCAGGAGGCATAGGTTATAACCGGCAGCGTCACACGGAGCTGGTGGCCGACGAGTCCCGCGGCCGGGGTCGGCACCGGCTCGAAGCGGTGGGGCGGGCCCCGCACAGGGACCGCGCGGGGCGGGCCCCACCGCCGTTCAGGGGTTCGGCACTACGTCGTGAACACCACGTCCACCCAGTAGTTCAGGTCGCGGTAGGTCTTGTCCGGGAAGCTGCCGCCGACGTTGTACACCCCGTTCCCGCCGCTGCCGACGGAGGACGGCGCCGTGAGCGGACCACTGGTGCGGGCGGACGTGAAGTAGTCGTAGTCGTACGAGTACCGCCCGCCGGGACAGAGGTACGACGCGACGTACGTGCTGCCCGCGACGACCGTGACCGGCGTGGGCAGCTGCACCGTCTGCCAGCCGCTCGGCGTCTCGTTGGTGGCGGTGGCCGTGCCGAGCCGGGTGCCCGCGGACGACCACACGCTCACCGTGTGCGTGCCGAGGTTCTGCGGTCCTTTGTAGAACTTGACCGCGGTGATCCTCCCGTTGACCGCGGGGGTGAACTTGACGCCCAGCTCACCGGTGCTGGTGTCGGTCGTGGTGATGTTCCCCGGCGGGGTGGAACCCGACCAGAACGAGGCCGGGAACGTGTGCGGCGTGTAGACCGCGCTGAAGTTCCCCGCCACGACCGGGAACATCGCGTACGTGACGCCCTTGACGGTCTCCTGCGCGTGGGCGACCGCCGTGCCGTTCCTGGTGATGGCCGTGAGCGCGCCCTTGACCGACTGCACCGGCAGCATCCCGCGCAGCATCCCGTTGGTCCGACCGTCCACGGTGGCCGTGAAGGTCAGGTTGTTGCCGCTCCAGGCGATCTCCGAGAAGAACGAGTTGTTGCGGCCGTCGGTCCAGTCGAGGATCTGCTTCGCGGTGATCATCGGCACGCCGCGGGCCTTCGCCGAGGCGATCACCTTCGCGCCGAAGTCGTCCGCGAAGTAGTAGTGCGTGCCGAAGACGCCGTAGTAGCCCTCGACGCCGAGGGCGCGGTCGAGCATGGTGTCGATGCCCGCCGGGTAGGTCAGGCCGTTCTCGTCGACGAGCTGCGAGACGACCTGGTAGACGTCGATCATCGTGCCGTCGAGGTCGGCGAACCGCATCGGCAGGCCGGAGCCGGTGAACATGCCGGGCCGGTTCTGGACCCACCAGTGCGGTGCGTAGTAGTAGTTCAGGTCCATCCGGATGCCCTTGCCCAGCTCGACCTTCGGCTGGGTCGCCCAGTCGCTCCACGCGATGCAGTGCGTCCGGTTGCCCTGCTGCGGCGGCAGGCTCGGGAAGGCGGAGGCCCACGCCGCCAACTCGGAGGTGAACGTCGCCTCCAGCGAGGCGGGCGTCCAGTTCGCGCAGCCGGTGTTGACGTGGACGCCGAGGTCGAACCCCTGCGCCGCGTAGGCCGCCGCCTGCGCGTCGGTCATGGTCGTGCCGTCGACGAACATCCAGGACGTGGCCCGCAGGCACTCCCACCCGTCCAGCGCCGCACCCGCGGGCGTGTTGGTCTTGAGCAGCTCGAAGTAGTCCCGCGTCCCGGTGGCGGTGCCGTGGTCGTCGAGCGCCATGACGATGGCGGCCTTGAGCCCCTTGGGCAGGTACCACGTCCTCGGGATCGGCTTCTTGGCGTGGTTGATCGACGCGAGGACGTTCACCAGCAGGCGCTGCTGCTCGTCCGCCTGGGGGATGGCCACCCTGCTGAAGTCGATCCAGTCCGGCTGGACGTCACCGGCCCTCGCGCCGAAGAACAGGTCCACCGGCCGCAGCGGCGGGTCCGCATCGCGCTCGTCGCCCGCCCAGGCCGGATTCCCCTGCCGGGTCTGGACGACCGAGCGCGCCAGGTCGTAGGTGAACGCCACCGCGTGACCGCCGCCCGCCGTCTGGCGCACCGTGACGGCCGGGCTGGTGGTAGCGGTCGTGGCGGTGCTGCAGAGCGTGGCCACGGTCGTCGCGTTCGTCGCCGCGTAGCGGTCCGCGGTGCCGTGGTACTGGAGGGTCGCGGTCGGCAGCCCCGGCACCCGCGCGCTGTCGATCAGCAGGTAGCCGTTGTCCAGCGTGGTCCCCAGGTCGGTGAGCCCGAGCAGTCCGCTGAGCTTCTTGTCCGGCCGGGCCGCGACGAGGTTGCCACCGGCGTCGACCCAGTCGGTGAACATCGTGACCTGCGCCTGGGTCAGCGGGACGTCGCCGAGCACGGCCACGTCGTGCTGGCCGAGGACGGTGGCGTCGACCGCGGACAGGTCGACCGTCGTGAACGAGCCGATGCCCTCGGCGCGCAGGATCTCGCTGTAGTACCGGCTGTACGGCCGCGCGTCCGACTTGATCAGCAGGACGGGTCCGCCGAACCCCTGGTCCAGCGGCGCGGGCTGGAAGAGCACGTCGACCCAGTAGTTGGCGCTCGCGTGCGTCGAGTCGGGGAACCCGCTCGTCGGCCCGTACCGGAACACGCCGTTCGGCTCCGCCGGTGTCGACGCGGGCGCGTGCAGCAGCCCGCTGAGCCTGCCGGTGGCGAAGTAGCCGTAGTCGACGCTGTAGTGGCCCTGCGGCGCGAAGTACGAGGCGATGCAGGTCGTGCCCGCCTGGACCGGGACCGGGGTGGCGAACGTCGCCGTCTGCCACCCCGTCGCGGTCTCGTCCGTGAAGACCGCGCTCGCCAGCCGCACCCCGTTCGCCGTCCACACCGAGCCGGTGTGGGTGCCGTCGTTTCCGACGCCTTTGTAGAACCTCACCCCGGTGATGCGACCGGATCCGCCGACTCTGAAACGAACTCCCAACTCCAGCGGTTCGGCGTCCGCCTCGGAAATGATCGAGGGCGTGTCAGATGGTCTCCATATGCTGTAAGGCCCTTCGGTGGCGACCAGGTTTTCCACCTGGACAGCGGCCGCTGAGCCAATCATTTGATCAGCTGTCATGCACGACTCTACCTCCGCAAACACGCCCGCTGCCTGCATGGTTGCGCAACTGTCACCAATCAAGGATTCGAATGGGTGCCATTTAATTGACGATTTCCGCAAAAAGATGATCTCGCCCGCGGTGATTGGGCCGACCAGCATGTCGGAGGCTTTGAAAGGATTGCCGACGATCCCGTCCCTGCGGGTCGGCACAAATGGATGTCGGGTCCACCCGCTCCACCGGTTCAGCGGACGTCGGCGGTCGACCGCTCCTCGCGCGCGGGCTCCCGCGGCTGGAGGGTGGCGCCCTCCACGTCGAGCCGGGGCAGCCACCGCAGCCGGCGCGGTAGCCACCAGGCCCGTTCGCCGAGCAGGGCCATGGCCGCCGGGACGAGCACCATCCGGACCACGAACGCGTCGACGAGGATGCCCGCGGCCAGCGCGAACGCGATCGACATCATGGTCGCGTCCGCTCCGGGGAAGAACCCGGCGAAGACCGCGAACATGATGGCCGCCGCCGCGACCACGACCGGGGCCGCCTGCCGGAAGCCCGTGCGGATCGCCGCGGTGTTCGGTTCGCCGTCGCCGTGGGCCTCGTGCATCCGGGACACCAGGAAGACCTGGTAGTCCATGGCCAGGCCGAACAGGATGCCGACGACGAGGATCGGGGTGAGGCTGATCAGCGGGCCGGGGTCGTCGATGCCGAACAGGTCGCTGAACCAGCCCCACTGGAAGATCGCCACGGAGGAGCCGAGCGCGGAGCCGATGGTCAGCAGGAAGCCCAGCACGCCCACCAGGGGCACGAGCAGGGACCGGAACACCAGGACCAGCAGCACGAACGCCAGGCCGACGACGAGCGCCAGGTAGCCGGGCAGGGCGGCGTTGACGGTGGCGGCCACGTCGACGCCGACGGCGGTCTGCCCGGTGACGTAGGCGCGGGGGTCCTCGCCGCGCAACCGGTCGCGGATGTCGTCGACCAACCGCTCCGTGGCCGCGCTGGCCGGACCGGACCCCGGGATGACGGTGAGCAGCGCGGCGGTGCCGTCGGCGTTGGGCACCGGGTCGGTCACCACCGCGACGTCGGGCAGGGCGGCGAGGGAGGCCTTGGCGTCGGCGGCGGCCCGCGGGGCGCCCGCGCCGTCGAAGAACACGGTGAGGGGGCCGGTGAAGCCCGCCCCGAAGGCGTCGGCGAGCATCAGCTCGGCCCTGCCCTGGGTGGTGCTCCCGGTGGGCGTGGCGGCGAGGGTGGTCCGCAGCGAGAACAGCGGGATGCTCAGCGCGCCGAGCGCCGCGGTGGTCAGCACCAGCGCGACCACCCGCCTGCGGGTGACCCCGTCGACCCAGCCGCGGAAGAAGCCCCGGTCCCGGTGCGCGGGAGCCGGTTCGCCGGTCGGCGCGGCGCGCTCCCCGCGGGGGAGCGCCCGGCGGCCGAGCAGCGCCAGCACCGCGGGGACGAGCGTGGTGGCGATGAGCACCGCGATGACGACGGTGAAGGCCCCGGCGACACCCATCTGCGTGAGGAAGGGGATGCCGGTGACGAACAGGCCGACCAGTGCGATGACGACGGTGAGACCGGCGGTCACCACGGCGGCGCCCGCGGTGCCCACCGAGGTGGCGACGGCGGTGCCGACGTCGTGGCCGCGGCGCAGCTCGTGGCGGAACCGGCTGACGATGAACAGGGCGTAGTCGATGCCGACCGCCAGGCCCAGCATCGTGGCCAGCAGCGGCGTGGAGGAGGTCAGGTCGACGAAGCCGGTGGCGATCTGGATGCCGCAGACGCCGACCCCGACGCCTACCAGCGCGGTCAGCAGGTTCATCCCGGCGATCGTCAGCGCGCCGTAGGTGACGACCAGCACGACGAGGGCCGCGAGCACGCCGATGAGTTCGGCGGAGTGCGCCCCGCCCCCGCCGACCTGGACGGCGTCCCCGGACGCCTCGACGGTGAGCCCGCCGCTCCGCGCTCCGGCGACGGCGTCCGAGAGGGCGTCGTGCTGGGCCTTCGTGAGGTCGAAGGAGCTGACCTCGTAGGTGACGGTGCTGTAGGCGGTGGTCAGGTCCGGCGACAGGGCGGTGGGCGTCGGCTGGAGCGGGTTGGTCGCCGAGGCGACCCCGTCGAGGCCGCCCAGCCTGGTGACGAGGTCGCTGACGGCGGCGGTGTTGGCCCCGGTGGTCAGCGTCTGCCCCTCCTGGGCCTTGACGACGATCCGCGCGGTCGCGGTGCCACCGCCGCCTCCGCCGAACTCGCGCTCGATGAGGTCCATCGCCTCGACCGACTCCTGGCCGGGCAGCGAGAAGGTGTTCACCGTGGGGCCGGACAGCTGACCCGCGCCGACACCCGCGCCGATGAGCACCACCAGCCAGGTGAGGATGAACAGGGCCGGGCGCCGGTAGGCCGCGGCGCCGACGCGGAAGAGCAGGCGTGCCACGGTGATCAGCCCTCCGCGCGGTCGCGAAGGGACGGACGGGGGGCGGGGGTGCGGTCGGCGAGCGCCGGAACGTGGAGGCGGGACATGGTGTCCAGCCTGTCTCCCCCCACCGCGGACGGCATCGCTCGCCAGGTGGCTTTCCGGGCCCCGTCCGCTAGTCCTCGCGAGCTACGTCCCCGGCGTCGCGGGCACCGCCGCGGTCGCTCCGCGACGTGGACGTCCTGGTGCGCCGTCGTCCCCCTTCGACATCGCGTAGTCCTGGAGGACTAGTGGCGACGTCCGGGTGTCGATCCGGCGGCCGATGCGACGAGGGCGCGCGGAGAGCATCCTGGGGAGGTGTCGTCCACAGTGGAACCACCCGACCGGTCGTCCCGATGGCCCCCGCACGAGCAGGTCGGCACGACGACCCCGCTGAGAGCGGCCGTCCGCGACCTCTGGCCGCTGCTCGCGGTGGTCCTGCTGGGTCTGCTGGTGCTGCGCGATTCCGGGATCACCGCTCCGCCCTGGCTGGTCGTGCTGGTGGTGGTCGCCCCCCTGCTCCCCGCCCTCGGGCGGCACCGCCGTCCGGTGCCCGCCTTCCTCGGCACCGCCGCGTGCGCGGTCGCCGCCTTCGCCGCCCTCGGGCTCAGCGGTCACGAACTCGTCGTCCCGGTCCTGGCGCTCACCGTCTGCCTGGTGACCGTCGTGGACCGGGAACCGGACCGGGTGGTCGTCCCGGCGGTCGTGGCGTGCCTGCTGTTCGACGCCGCCACCGTGCTGACGCCCATGGCGCCCGCCCCTGGGGCCACCAGGCCGGTGTACGCCCTGGTGGCGCTCACCGGGGCCGCCGTGCTGCTGGGGCGCAACCGCCGGGCCCGGCGTGCCGTGCTGGCGGGGTTGCGGGAACGCGCGGAGACCGCCGAACGCACCAGGTACACGCTCGCCCAGGCCGCCGTGGCCGAGGAGCGGCGGCACATCGCCCGAGAGGTGCACGACATCGTCTCCCACAACATCGCCGTGATGACCAACCTGGCCGACGGGGCCGCCGTCGCGTTGCGCCGCAACGCCGAACCGCCCGGCGCGCTCACCGCGGTCGAGGCCATCGCGAGCACCGGGCGGGAGGCGATGGAGGAGATGCACGCCCTGCTCGGGGTGCTGCGGGACCCCGGTGAACGCGACGAGCCCACCCGGCCGCCCGCACCGGGGATCGACCAGCTGCCCACCCTGGTGGAGCAGGTCAGGGCCGCAGGCCTGGACGTCGCGCTGGTTCGGCACGGGAACTCCCGCTCCGTCGGCGGCGGCACCTCCCTGACGGCGTACCGCCTGGTCCAGGAGGCGCTGAGCAACAGCCTGCGCCACGCCCGCGACGCGCGGTCGGCCGTGGTGACGCTGCGGTGGTCGACCGATCAGCTCGTCCTCGACGTCGTCGACGACGGGGCGTCCCCCGGCGCGGCCCCGGCAGGCGGCGGGCACGGCCTCATCGGGATGCGAGAACGGGTGCTCGCCCACGGCGGCACGATCACCGCGGGGCCGGGTACCACCTCCGGGTGGCGGGTCACCGCACACCTTCCGCTGGCCACACCTCACGCGGGGAGCCCGACATGACCACGGTGGTGCTCGTCGACGACGAACCGCTCGTCCGGCTGGGCCTGGGCATGGTCCTGGACGGCAGCGACGACATCGAGGTGGTCGGCCAGGCGGGCGACGGCGAGGAGGCCGTGGCCCTCGTCGCGCGGTTGCGGCCCGACGTCGTGGTCATGGACATGCGGATGCCGGGGACCGACGGCGTGCGGGCGACGCGGCGGATCGTGGCGTCCGGACTGCCCAGCCGGGTCCTGGCCCTGACCACGTTCGACCTGGACGAGTACGCGTTCGCCGCGCTCCGGGCGGGCGCCAGCGGGTTCCTGCTCAAGACCTCCGACCCCCGGCTGCTGGTCGACGCGATCCGCACCATCGCCCGCGGTGACGCGGTGGTCGCGCCGCGGGTGACCCGGCGGCTGCTGGAGACCTTCGCCGAGCACCTGCCGACCGGCGACGCCCCCACCACCGACCCGAGGGTGGCCCGGTTGACCGACCGCGAACGGGAGGTCCTCGTCGAGATGGCCACCGGCAAGTCCAACGCCGAGATCGCCCGCGACCTCGTCGTCTCCGAGTACACCGTCAAGGCGCACGTCGCGCGGGTGCTGGGCAAGCTCGAACTCCGCGACCGGACCCAGGCCGCCGTCTTCGCGTTCCGGCAGGGCCTCGCCCGGTGATCCGCCCCTCGTCCCCCGGCCGCGGTGCGGCTCGGCCACCACCGCGGCCACCCGACCGTCGACGACGCCCACCCACCGGCGTGGAGCCCGCGGGCCGGGCCGTGGACCCGGTCCTGTCGGGTGCGGGCCGCTCGCGGCCGACACCCGACAGCCGGGTCAGACCGCGATCGGCCCGAAGATCCAGTTGCCCGTGGAGCTCTCCTCCGGGCTGCGGAAGAACTGCTCGTTGGCCGCGTGCAGCTCGTCGCGGCTGAGCCAGCCGTTGCCGTCCAGGTCGAGCTTGTCGAACGCGGTGCTGCTCGCGTCCTCGGACAGGCGGAACGCGCTGGCCGTCATGCGCACGTACTCGGTCCGGGTGATCCGGCCGTCGCCGTCGACGTCCATCAGGTCGTAGAAGGCGTCGGCGATCGGTGCGATGTGGGTCCGGTAGCCCTCGTCGGACGTGGTCACGAACCGGTCCATGCCCGAGGAGTACTCCCCGACGTCGACGCGCTCGTCCCCGTCGGCGTCCATCGGGAGCGTGACCGCCTCCCACAGCCTGTTGTAGCGCTCCCGGACGAGCCCGCTCTCGGACGAGCCCGGCGCGTACCCGAACGCGGTGACGAACCGGTCGGCGGAGGCCGTGTAATCCATCTTGTCGATGGTGCCGTCGTCGTCCACGTCCAGCAGTGCGAAGAGGTGTGCGAATTTTCGTCTTTGCAACTCGTTGAGCATGGGACGCGACCCTTTCATCTCGGGCATTGCCGTGACAGCATGAAACACTACTTTCCGTGATGCCGCCAGGGGAAGGTCGTTCTCATGGATTACCACGTCGTGGACGGGGCCAACGGTTTTGTGGCCTCCCACCTCATCGCCGCGCTCGTGGCGCGCGGCGATGAGGTGGTCGCTTTGGCGCGCGCCAGTGGGGAAGTCGTCCGGAGAAAGGTCGCGGACGCCCTGACCACACTGCACCTGGATCCCGACCTGGTGAGGAAAGTCCAGTTCACAGCCTTCTCGCTCGCTCGATCCGACCTGGGAGCATCAGCGCCTGATGTATTCCGGAAACCGTGCGCGTATTGGCACGGCGCCGCCCTCATCACGTTCTTCCCGCGCCGCGAGGCGGAACTGCACGCCGTCAACGTGGTCGGCTCGGCCAACACCGTGGCCGCGTTCACCGAGCACGCCCGACCCGGCTCCAGGTACGTCCACGTCGGCACCGCATACCAACACGGCACTACTCAGGGTAAAGCGATTGAGCAATGGCCTGACTATAGTCACCCGTCCGAGTTCAGAAATGACTACGAGCATTCCAAGAGAGTGGCCGAGGTCGAACTCTCGCAGTCCGGACTGGCGCGGAACGGTGACGTGCTGGTCACTCGACTAGGTGTCATGGTCGGACACTCCGGAACCGGCAGGGCGCTGTCCGACCTCGGGATCTACGACTTCATCAGGGTCATCGCGCTGTTCGCGAGGCGGAGCCCCGGCGAACGCGTCCGCTTCGTCTGCCACCCAGGGGCGGCGCTGCACCTGACCCCCGTCGACGGCACCGTGGACCGGATGCTGGCGCTGGCCGACGGTCCGCTCGACCGGCCGGTGCGTCACCTCGTGCCCTCGACCGCGGTACCGGTCACCGACCTGTTCGCCGCGATCTCCGCGCACCTGCCCGTCGAACTGGTCGCGGTCACCGCCGCCGACGTCGAGGCGGAGCCCTTCGGCAGGTTCGAGGCGATCGTCAACATGCGGTGCAAGTTCACCTCCCCCTACCTGAGGTACGAGTACGAGTTCGAGTCCCACCCGGACGCCGAGCCGCCACCCGTCACGCCTCGGATCCTCGACCTCCTCATCTCCTGGTACATCCGCGAAGGACTCCCCGAATGACGGACTTCGTCACCCGCTTCCGCGCCCGCCCGCGCTCCGACCGGAAGGTCACCTACCTCCCCGACGGACGCCCGCCGGTCGAACTGACCCACGCCGAACTCGACCGGAGGGCAAGGGCCGTGGCGCACTGGCTGACCGGGTCCGGGATGGCGGGCGAACCGGTGCTGCTGCTCTACCCCGCCGGGCTGGACTTCCTCGTCGCGTTCCTCGGCTGCCTCTACGCGCGGGCCGTGGCGGTGCCCGCGCCCCTCCCGCTGTCCGGGGCCTCGCGCGTGGACCGGGTGGGGCTCCTGGCCGAGGACTCGGGCGCGCGGATGGTGCTCACCGACGAGGCGCACGTGGCCGCGCTGGGCGGTCTGGCGGCGCGGACCTTCGACGAGACGGCCGACCCCGGTCCCCTGGAACCGCCGGAGGTGGACGCCGACACCGTCGCCTACCTCCAGTACACCTCCGGATCCACCAGCAGGCCGCGCGGCGTCGAGGTCACCCACGGCGGTCTGACGCACAACCTGGAGCTGTTCGGGAAGGTCAGCGGCGCGGTCCCCGTGCGGCGGCTCGGCGGCTGGCTGCCGCACCACCACGACATGGGACTGGTCGGTCTCCAGTTGCAGGCCCTGCACGCGGAGGCCGACCTGGTCCTGCTCTCGCCGGAGGCGGTGGTGGCCCGTCCGATCCGCTGGCTGCGCGCGATCAGCGACCACCGCGTGGACTGGACCGTGGCCCCCGACTTCGGCTACGCGTGGGCGACCCGCAGGGTCGGCGACGAGGAGCTCGGCGGACTCGACCTGTCCTGCCTGACGATGGCGGTCAGCGGAGCCGAACCGATCCGGATCGCCACGCTGGACGCGTTCGCGGACAGGTTCGCGCCGGTCGGGTTCCGGCGCACGGCGCTGAACCCCGGCTACGGGCTCGCCGAGTCCACCCTGGTGGTGACCTGCACGTCACGCGGCCTCGGGCCGACCGTCCTCTCGGTCACCCCGGCCTCGCTGGCGGCGGGCGAGGTCGTGCCCACCCCGGACGCCGACGGTGTGCCGCTGGTCGGGTGCGGCGAGCCCGACGCCATGGACGTCCGCGTCGTGGACCCGGCCACCGGCGTCGAGGTGGGTGACGGCACGGTCGGCGAGATCACGGTGTCCGGGCCCAGCCTCGCCGCGGGCTACCACGGCGACCCCGCCGCGACGCGCGCCGCGTTCGTCACCGGCCCGGACGGCCGGTGGCTGCGCACCGGCGACCTGGGGTTCCTGCTCGACGGGCAGCTGTACGTCACCGGGCGGCTCAAGGAACTCCTCATCGTCCGCGGCCGGAACCTGTACCCGCAGGACATCGAGCTCTCGGCGCGGGAGGCGCACCCGGACGCGGGCAGGGGCGCGGCCTTCGGCGTGCGGGACGCCGAGTCGGTGGAGCACGTCGTCCTGGTGCAGGAGATGCGCCGCGCCGCGCGGGGCGTCCCCTCCGAGTTCGCCGACGCCGTGCTCGACGCCGTGACCGAGCAGTTCGGCGTGTCCGCGAGCATCGTCGTCGTGCGGTCGAACGCGATCCGCCACACCACGAGCGGCAAGGTGCGTCGAGGGCACATGCGCGAGCTGTTCCTCACGGGCGGACTGCCGTCCCTGCACAGCGCCCTGTCCCCCGCGGTCACCGCCGTCGTCGCCTCGGAGGGGGTCCATGTCTGACGAGTCGTTGAGGGCGTGGCTGGTCGACGCCGTGGCGGGCTACCTGGGGCTGCCGCCGTCGCGGGTCGGCACCGGGGTGAAGCTGCGGTCGCTCGGCCTGGACTCCGTGCACGCCATGGGGCTGTGCGTCGACGTCGAGGAACGCTGGGGGATCCTCGTGGAACCCACGCTGGTGTGGGACTTCCCGACCATCGACGCCGTCGTGGCGCACCTGGGAGGGCGGATCGACCGGACGTGAGCGCCGGGTCTCGGGGAACCGTGCGCCGGGTCGGCGGCGGACGCGGGGCGTCCCCACCGGGCACCCGCACCGATCGCGGGAGGAGTGGTCGACGCCCTCCACCCCGCGCAGGCAGACCAGTGCCCCGTGGTGGAGCGCCGCCTGAACCGGGCGGCTGAGGTGGCGGGGAAGAACAAGACTGTTCTTCCCCGCCGTCGCCGTGCACGCTCGACGGCACTGATCACCGACCTCGGGGGGACCGCGTGGCCGTGTCCGGTGGTGGCATCGACCGTGAGATCGACGTCGAGCAGGAGTACCTGACGGCCCTGTACGTCCGCCTGGACGCCGTGCGCGAGGAGGCCGCCGAGCGGCTGGCGGCCCGACGGGCCGAGGGGGACCGGGACGCCGCCGCGGTCTGGCGGGCGGAGGTGGCACGGCTCGACGCGGCGGAGCAGGGGTTGTGCTTCGGGCGGCTGGACCTGCACGACGGACGGCGCGTCCACGTCGGCAGGCTCAGCCTGTTCCGGGACCAGGACGGCGAACCGCTGCTGGTGGACTGGCGCGCTCCGGCCGCCAGGGCGTTCTACACCGCGACGGCGGTCTCCCCGGACGGGGTGAGGCGACGGCGGCGCATCACGACGCGGGGCCGGACCGTCGTCGCGCTGGACGACGAGTTGCTGACCCCGGACGGTGCCCGCGACGACGACCTGGTCGGTGAGGCGGCGCTGCTGGCGGCGGTGACCGCCGAGCGGACCGGGCGGATGCGCGACGTCGTGACGACCCTCCAGTCCGAACAGGACCGGATCATCCGGCACGGGACCAGCGGGGTGCTGGTGGTGCAGGGCGGTCCCGGCACGGGGAAGACGGCCGTCGCGCTGCACCGGGTCGCGTACCTGCTCCACACCCGTCCGCACCTGCGCACCCGCGGTGTCCTGGTGGTGGGTCCCAGCCGGGTCTTCCTCGACTACATCGGCCAGGTCCTGCCGGGTCTCGGCGAGCACAGCGTGGTGACCGCGACCATCGCCGACCTGAGACCGGACGTCGAGGTCAGCCGGGTGGACCCGCCGGGGATCGTCGAGCACAAGGGCGAGGCGGTCATGGCCGAACGGCTGGCGGCGGCCGTGCGGTCGCGGATCCGGACACCGGACCACGTGGTCGACGTCGAGTTCGAGCAGCAGGTGCTGCGGCTCGACCCGCGCTGCTGCGACCGCGCCGCGCGGAAGGCCCAGCGGTCCGGGCTTCCGCACAACCAGGCCAGGTTGGTCTTCCAGCAGGCGGTCGTGGACGTCCTCGCCCAACGCCTGACCGAGTCGATGGAGGCCGTCGTGCTCACCGACACCGGCGAGGCGATCGACGGCGGCGACCCCGACGGCGGGCTCGGCGAGGCCGATCTGCGTGCGCTGGCCGCGGCGGGTGTCGTGATCGACCGGGACGATCGCGACGACGGGCCGAGGACCCTGTTGGACGAGGACGACCGGGCCGGTCTGCGGGACTCGCTGCTCGCCGACACCGGCGTCCGGGCCGCGCTCGACGCGCTGTGGCCGCCGCTGACCCCGGAGCGCGTCGTGTCGGACCTGCTCGACGAGCGGGCTGACGGCTGGAGCGCGGCGGACGTGCCTCTGCTGGACGAGGTCGCCGCCCTGATCGGCCAGGGCACCGCCCGCGCGACGTTCGGGCACGTGGTCGTCGACGAGGCGCAGGAACTGTCCGAGATGGCCTGGCGGATGCTGATGCGCCGGTGCCCCAGCAGGTCGATGACCATCGTCGGGGACCTCGCGCAGACCGGGAACCCGGCCGGCACCTCGTCGTGGGACCGCGTGCTGCGGCCACACGTGCGGGACCGGTGGCAGCTCGCCCGGCTCAGCGTCAACTACCGCACACCGGCGGAGGTCATGGCCGCCACCGCCGACCTGCTCGCGGCCCACCACCCCGGAACGCCGCCACCCCGGTCCGTCCGCTCGACCGGAGAACCACCGTGGCGCACCGGCACCGCGGACCTGGTCGCGACCATCGCCGACCTCGCCGCGGCGCACACCGACGGCCGACTCGCGATCATCTCCCCAGGGGTCCACATCGAGTCCCTGGCCGCCGCGCTGTCCCTCACCACCCCGCCGGACCTGACCGGCGAGGTGGTGCTGCTCACCCCCGACCAGGCCAAGGGCCTGGAGTTCGACTCGGTCCTGATCGCGGACCCCGCCGAGATCCTCGACTCCGCACCACGGGGCCACAACGACCTCTACGTCGCCATGACGAGGGCGACCCACCGGTTGGGCGTCGTGCACCCCGGCCGACCACCAGCCGAGCTGTCCGCGCTGCGGGAGCTCCACCCGGACGCGACCGGACAGGCCCTCGGCACGGCACCACCCATCGACTAGACGACCGGTCTAATTGAGTGCTACCGTCCGCCCATGCCGACCGCACCAGGGAGCACCGACACCCGCCGGGGCATTCTCGACGCCGCTCAGCGGATCATGGCGCACAAGGGGTACGCCGCGGTCGGCATCAACGAGGTGCTCGCCGAGGCGAAGGTGCCGAAAGGCTCCTTCTACCACTACTTCAGCTCGAAGGACGCCTTCGGCGAAGCCATGATGAAGAGCTACTTCCAGGAGTACCTCGCCGACATGGAGCGCGTCCTGGAGCAGGGTGGCCGGTCGGCCGCCGAGCGGCTGATGACCTACTGGCAGCAGTGGTACGACACGCAGAGCGTGGACGAGTGCCACGGCCGGTGCCTGGCCGTGAAGCTGGGGGCCGAGGTGTCGGACCTGTCGGAGGCCATGCGCCTCGCGCTCAAGGAGGGCACGACGGCGATCGTCGACCGCCTGGAGCGGACGATCGACCAGGGGCTGCGGGACGGCTCCCTCACGATCACCGGGCAGGCCCGCGCGACGGCGGAAGTCCTGTACAACACCTGGCTCGGCGCCAGCGTGATGGCCAAGATCCACCGCAGCGGCGCACCGCTGGACACCACCATGGCGGCCACCCGCCTGCTGCTGGGCCAGTAGAGCGCCGCGTCGTCCACCACCGGTCCCAGGCGTGTGCCCACATCAAGACGACCGGTCTGCTGAAGGAGTACCAGTGAAGGTTCTCGTAGTCCTCACGTCCCACGACGAGCTCGGCGACACCGGGCGCAAGACGGGCTTCTGGCTCGAAGAGCTGGCGGCCCCCTACTACCGCTTCACCGACGCGGGCTGGCAGGTCGTGCTCGCCTCCCCCGAGGGCGGGCGGCCGCCGCTCGACCCGGTGAGCAACGAACCGAACTCCCAGACCGACGACACGCGCCGCTTCGAAGCCGACCCCGAGGCCACCGCGGCCCTGGCGACCACCGCACGGCTGGACTCCGTCACGGCCGACGACTTCGACGCGGTGTTCTACCCCGGTGGGCACGGGCCCCTGTGGGACCTCGCCGAGGACGCGGACTCCGCTCGGCTGATCGAGAACACCCTGCGTTCGGGCAAACCGGTCGCGCTCGTGTGCCACGCGCCCGGCGTGCTGCGCCACACCACCAACGAGGACGGCACCCCCTTGGTGCGGGGCAGGGACGTCACCGGCTTCGCCAACACCGAGGAGGCCGGGGTGCAGCTCACCGACGTCGTCCCCTTCCTCGTGGAGGACGAACTGGTGGGGCTGGGCGGGAACTACTCCAAGACCGACGACTGGCAGCCCCACGTCGTCCGCGACGGACTGCTGATCACCGGCCAGAACCCGGCCTCCTCCGCCCCCGCCGCCGACGCCCTCATCGCACTGCTCGACGAGCGCTGAGGGACCCCGCGCGGGTCCGTCCCGTCACGGGCCGGACCCGCGCGGGTCCGTCCTCGCCGGAGCGGGTGTCCGGGCCGTCCTCGGCGGTGTTCGCGGTCCTCGGATGAACGCGATCACGGAACGGTGGTGGCGGACACGGAGATCCGGACGAGCCCCCCGGTCCCCCACCACAAGCCGAGTCGGTGCTCGGCGAGGTCGTAGTTGACCGTGACCTCGCCGGTGGCGCGGTTCTCCCAGCTGTTGTGCACGGGGGCGCCGTGCGCCCGCACGTAGGCGTCGACCGGTTCGCGGTGCCCGACGAGGTCGAGCCCGGAGATCACGCGGTCGGCGCCCCGGCAGAGCGCGACGTCGACGGTGACCTTCTTCACCAGCCCGTCGAGCAGCGCGACGTCGACGCCGCCGGGACCCGGGACCACGGGATCCAGAGCACTCCGCCGGACGGTCGCGCCGGGGAAGAGCCTGAGCAGCTCCGCGTACGGCGCGGAGCCCTCGGACGAGCCCAGGGCGGCGTACACCGTCGAGATGGCACCGGTCAGGGACGTCCCGGGGACAGGAGGCAGGTCGGTCGGGACTTCCTCGACCCTCCGGGGTGCCGGCCGTGGGTCCGACCCGCCGAAGGCGGCCACCCGGTCCCAGACCCAGTCGGCCATCGACGCGGCGACGGGTACGTCGGGATGTCCGGGTCGACGCTCGACCAACTCCCCGAACGAGACGACGACCAGGTACGCCCCGGCGTCGTCGGTCATCACCTGCTCCCAGGCCTCGTTCTCCGGCCAGTCCGGGTGCGCCGCCGGGTCGGCCCCGATCTCGGCGCTCGTGTCGACGATCTCGGCTGCCGACATCAGGCGGAACGGCGCGGCCAGCCCCCAGGCAGCGCCGGATCCGGGCCGCTGGCCGTCGTGCCAGGCCACCAGGTCCTCCGCGACCATGGAGCCGACCTCGTCGCCGTGAGGCACCTCGGAGAGCGAGACCCCTGGCCGCAGCGCGGCCCGCAGGTCGGCGGGCGCCACCTCGTCCAACGCCGCCAACGCGGAGGCCAGGTCGGTGCCGGTCACCTGGTCGCGGAGCTGCCGCCACCCCAGCTCGATCACCCCGGTGCGGCGGACGTCCTCCAGCGTGATGTCCTGGGCGTGAGCGTTCTCGACGATCCTCAGCATCGTCCGAGCCGTCCCCACCAGGTTGTGCAGCAGGTCCTCGGTCGGGTTCTCCCGCAGCAGGCGCAGACCGAGCTGTTCGGCATCGGTGAACCGGTACCGCACCAGGTAGGACCAGCCGAGCACCAGGGCGATCCAGGGGTTCGCCGCACCGGCCCGCACGGCCTCCTCGGCCGAGGGGACGAACCTGTCGAGCGGTGCGAAGCTCCCCAGGAGGTACGCGGCGCGCTTCCCGAGCGCGTTGCCGAGCGCGTCCGGCGCCGTCCGGGAGCACAGTGCCACCGCCTCGTCGAGGTGGCGCCACCCGTCCTCGTGCTCCCCGTGGAGCGCCAGGGCGAACCCCAGCTCCATCCAGTCGTCCCACTCCCCGTGATCCTCGGCCAGCACGGTGCGCGCCCACCGCAGCGCCTCGGGGTGATCGTGCTCAGCCAGCGCCAGGTGCCGGAGGGCACGAGCCGCGTTGGTGAACTGGCCGTCGCGGCGACCGGCCACCTGGAGGAAGAGGCGCCGCGCCTCGTCCGCCTCGCCGCGGACCTCCCGGTGGTTGCCGAGCAGCAGCGACGCGCTGCTCCGCTCCGGCTGGGCCGCGAGCACCCGCGACGCCAGCACGGCGACCTCGGGGTGCGACGGTTGTGCCGCGAACAGCTCCCAGGCCAGGTCCAGGTCCCGCTCCACGGCGTCGCCGTCGTCGGAGGCCGTGCGGCCGACGTCCCTCACCGCATGCCTCGCCGGACCCGGTACGCCCGCAGCTGCTCGAAGGTGCCGTCGTCGACGCCGTACTCCAGCACCGGCGCCACCTGGTCGAACCAGGACGTCGTGGACGGGGTGACGCCGCCGACCGCGGCCAGCACCGCGTCGGTGGTGACCGGCACCAGCTCACCCCTGTCCATCGACTCGATCATCGCCTGCTGGAGCACGGTGGTCGTCAGGTGAGTGAGGTCGGCACCGGAGAGCCCCTCGGTCACCGCCGCGACGGCGACCGCATCGACACCGTCGGCCGGTCTGCCCTCCAGCACACCCCGGACGATCGCCGCCCTGGCGGTCGCGTCCGGCGGCAGCACCAGCACCGTCTTGTCGATCCGACCCGGTCGACGCAGCGCGGAGTCGATGTCCCACGGCCGGTTCGTCGCGGCCAGGAAGTAGACCCCGTCGTTCACGCCTGCCACGCCGTCGAGCTCCTCCAAGAGCTGGGTCACGAGCATCCGCATCGACTGCGATCCGCCACCACCGGAGGTGCGCCGCCCGCCGAGCGCGTCGAACTCGTCGAAGAAGATCACGCACGGCGCTGCCGCGCGTGCGTTGCGGAACACGCTCTGGACGGCCTTCTCGCTCTCCCCGATCCACTTGCTGAGCAGGTCCGCGAGGGTCACGTGGATGAAGGACGCTCCGAGATCGCCCGCGATCGCCCTGGCGATGAACGTCTTCCCGCAGCCGGGCGGGCCGTACATCAGCAGCGACCCGCCCGGCTTCTGCCCGAACGCCGCCGCCAACTCGGGATTGCGCAGCGGAGCCAGGAACACGGTGTCCAGGTGCCGCTTGACCTCGGCGAGACCCGCGACGTCGGCCAGCGTCACCGCCGGGCGCTCGGCGTCCCACGCCGACGCGGCGGCACCGCCGTCCCGGCGGTCCTCGTCGACCGGCGTCGGGACCGGTCCACCGGGGCGCCCCGTCGGCGCGGACAGCGCGCTCTCGGCGGGCGGCGGCGGGTTCGAGGCGCGCAACCGCGCCGCCAGCAGCCGGGCGCGGAGCAGGCGGACCCGCGCGGGATCGCCGCCGAGGGCCTCCAGCGCGTCCAGTTCGACGGCGGCCCGGCCCGGATCCCGCTCCAGCAGCAGCGTGACGAAGTCCTCGCGCAGCGCCGGGTTGCCGGGGTCGGCCTCCACCTCGCGCGCGATCACCTCGACGAAGCCGTCGCCCGGATCGGCGCCGTTCACCGCGCGGCCCCGTCGACCCAGCCCTTGAGCAGACCCAGGTTCGCCAGCGGGATGTAGTGGCCGAGCCGCGGGTGGTCCAGCGTCACGCCGAAGACGCCTGCCTCGCCGAACGAGGCGACGTAGTCGATCGCTCCCGGCACCGGGACGCCGAACAACGGCACCGCACCGCCCTCCGCGTCGGTCAGCCCGAGGGCGCGGGCGGCGTCACCTGCCCGTGCGGCACTGCTGTAGAGGCAGATCATCGGCCCCTGCTCGGCCGCCGCGGCGTAGGGACGGGGCTGCTCGGCCGAGCCACGCGCGATGAAGAACCAGTGCTCCAGCGCGGTCACCTGCCGCCACAGCGCGATCTGCGCCGCGGTGTCCCCGGCGGGCGCTGCCCTGACCGCCTCGTCGAGGCGGTCCAGCTCGGCGACGGTCTCGGGGTTGTTGTCCATGGCCACTCGGTTCTCTCGTCTGCTCGGCTGTCCGCGCGGCGGTCGCGGCCCCGAGGGCAAGCATGCCTCCGAGCACGGCGAACAGGCGGTTGGACATGTCGTCGTGGCCCTGTTTCTCCTCACATCGGCCAGGTCGCCCCCGCGCAGCGGCGCCCGTACGATCCCCGCACATGACAGCGCGTCGTTTCACCGGCACGGTCCGCGAGGAGGGGCGGGGTCGGGTGGTCGTGCCCGTCCCGTTCGACCCCGACCAGGTCTGGGGTGTGAAAGCGCGGCACCACATCACCGGCACCGTCGACGACGTGCGCGTCCGCGGCGTCGTCGAGGCTTCCGGCACCGACCGCTGGGTCGTCCTCACCCCCGCCTGGCTGCGCGACCACGCCCTCGCCCCCGGCGACCGCGTCGCGGTGGTGCTGGCCCCGGAAGGCCCGCAACGCGCCGACCTCGCCGAGGACATCGCGTCCGCGCTCGACGCCGCACCTGCGGCGGCCGCGCACTTCGACTCCCTCGCCCAGTTCTACCGCCGCGCCTACCTGCGCTGGATCGACGGCACCGCGCGCCGCCCGGAGCTGCGCGCGGCGCGGATCGCCGAAGTGGTCGACCTCTTGGCGGCCGGGATCAAGCAGCGCCCCAAAACCTGACCGCTCAGCCCGCCGGGCAACCGCCCCTCACCGCGACACCGCGGAGCCGAGCCCCGTTCCGGGACGACGGCCGCGTTCACCGACGCCCGCTCCCGCCGGTGCGCGGGTGCAACGCACCTCCAGACCGGGACGTGGGGCCGTCCGGTAGTCCGTTCCACGCTCCGTCCCGCTCGACACGACGGTCAGCGCTGCCGGCGGGCCCCGGAACGCCCGGCGACAGCCGGTTCGGGCGTCGCGATCGCCACCGGCGCGAACGCGCCCGCGGGGGACGACCGCGGCGGTCCTGGCCGAGTGCCCCGCACGACGCGGAACGTCCACCGGGGCACCTCGGAGACCGTCGTCCAGGCCGGGAGCATCGGTTCGGTGGTCTTCACCGGGGACCGGAAGGTGGCGATCGCCATCGTGGCCGCCGCGGTGGTGGTCGCGGCGGCCGTCGTCCTCAGCGGCGGGGATGCCGAACCCGCTGTCTCCGCGCCCCCGCCGACGACCACGGGTTCCCCGGTGCCCACCGAGCCGCTCCTCGTCACGCCGGAGAGGAACACCCACATGTGCGAGGGCGACTGGACCACGCCCAAGGCACCGCACCAGCTCAGCCCGCCGCCTGCCGGTGCGACGCGGTGGACCGAGTGGGGCCTGGTGTCCGACGGGGCCGCCACGGAGCACAACCACGTCACGGTGACCGTGCACGGCGCTGCCGGTCCCTACAGCGTGGTGCTCACCGGTATGTCGGTGACCGTCGACCGTGCCGCCCCGATGACCGGGACCCGGCTGACGAAGCGGTGCGGTGGACCCGAGCACGTGCGCCTGGTCGAGGTCGACCTCGACGAGCCGGAGCCCCGGCCGACCGGGCTCGACCTGACGCCGACGATGCGGACGTGGGCCGAGGAGAACGCCCAACCCGCCGAACCGGTGCGGTTCCCCTACGAGGTGAGCCCGCTGGACAGCGAGACGTTCGCGGTACGGGCGCACACCACCACGTGCGACTGCGCGTGGCGGCTGGAGATCCACTGGGCCGGCGGCGGACGCCGCGGCACCACCGTGGTCGACGACGACGGGCGTCCGTTCCGGGTCACCGCCTCCCCCGCGGGCACCACCACGTGCAGCGTGGTCACCGACCCCCCGCTCTGCGAGGCGCACTAGTGCACGTGATCGTCAAGGCCACGATCGCGGCGAGCGCGTTGGTGCTCGCCGCGATCGGCATTCGGATCGCGCAGGACGCCTCGACCACGGCGCCCCCTCCGCCGACCGCCGCGGCACCACCGTCGACCACCTCCGCCACCACGCCCGCGCGGCGGCCGTGCGGCACGGTGCTGACCGAGGACGCGAGCAGCCTCCCGCTCGACCAGACCACCCTCACCCTGGTCCGGTCGATCCACGACGCCGCCTGCCGGCACGACCACGACGACCTCGTCCTGCTCATGGAGCCCCGGTTCGGTGGCGGCACGGCGCACGAGGCCATCGCGGGGACGCTCGCGGCGACACCGGAGGGGGCCGCGTTCGACACCCTGGCCGCCGTGCTCGGAACGGCGGCCGAGGGCGGCCAGGGCGGGATCACCTACTGCACACCACGGGGTGACTTCGCGTCGTTCGACCGGGGCACGATCACCCGGCCCGGCGGCTGGAGCGACTTCGGGATGGCCAGGGGCGAGAACGCGCCCTGCCGCTGAGGCACCAGCCCACCGGCACCGGCGCGCGACGGCGACCTCCGACCGGGTCGCGGTGGTGCCCGTCGCCCGCTGTCACGCCCGCGTGGACGGGATGTCCAGCCGCGGCAGCACCAGCGGGTCCTCACCGGGGTCCCGGTCGGCGGGGCGATGCCGGTCGGCGGCGTCCACCCGGTCGCGGCCACGCGGTCGGGATCCCCGGCAGGCGCCCCGGCCCGGAAGTCGACGATCGACCTCGGCGACGGACATAGCGGAGCGGTCCACGTCAGCGCGTCCGCGACCGAGCGCTGCGGCTGGTCCCGCACGTCTCGACCGGGTCGGTCGCGGGCGCCGGAGCACAGGCCACGGGCGCGGACGAGCGCGGTCGTCTCGTCGCGGACCGCCCTGCTCGTCCCCGTGGCCGGGCTGCGCCGCTCTGGCACGGGAACCTCCACCGGGCTACCTCAGGTCGCGCGGTCGGGCGACGGGGGCAGGGGCTGGAGGGACTTCCACGTGAGTTCGGGGAGCGGGCCGCTGGTGATGTCGAGGTCTCCCCTGGCGCGGGCGTAGAACTCGTTGCGCAGCCGCATGGCGTTGCGGTAGGCGTTCAGGAACGCGGACGGGTCGGGGTTTTCCTCGCGGAGGATGTGCTCCAACTGCCACACCTGCTCGCTCCACGCCCGTGCGGCGGAGATCGTCGCGGGCTCGCCGAGGAGCAGGACGGTCTCCCACCGGGCGGCGCGGTCGGTCTCCCCCTCGGCGAGGGCGGTGAACGCGGTGTCGAGGTCGACGGGCTGCCCCGTGGCCAGCAGCCCCTTGGTCTCCGCGATCCGACGGCACAGCCGGACCATGTGCTTGACCGCGCCCGCGTACTCCGAGTACGCGAGGAGGCGCTTGTCGTCCCAGCGGGCGGACTGCGTCCGCCGCCAGCGGGCTCGCTCGATGGTGGAGGTGAAGAGGAACGTGGCGGCTGATCCGAGCAGGACACCGGCGATGGTCAACACCTGCGCAACGATCGGGTTCACAGGTCGCAGCCTGCCACCTCCCAGGACGCCCCACACCCCGTTCGGAGAAGCGGGCAGGGTGTCCGGGGGGATTCGTCCCAGCCCTCCCGAGCGGACCGCGGTTCAGGCCCGCGCCTCGCGGACGTCCTTGCCGCGCTCGGCGAACGCCTTGAAGTCCTCCATGTGCCGCAACGACTGCTTGCGGAAGGAGCCGGGCATCACGAGCCCCACCAGCCGCATCGCCAAGCCGCTGAACCGGTACTCGTTCTCGTTCACCCAGAGCGTCGTCCCCTGGCCGGTTTCGGTCAGGCGGTCGCTCACGGCGCTCCACATTCCCTTGCCGACGATCTCGCGCTCGAAGTGGACGACGGCGTCCCCCGCGATCCCGTGCAGGTCCACCGGTTCCCGGCGCGTGACGGTCTCGGTGCACTCGAACTCCTGCCGCCCCGTCCGCAGCACGACCCGCGACGTGGTGCCGACCTGCCCGTGCTCCCCGCTCAGCGGCTCGTGCAGCACCAGGCCCCGCAGCCACTTCGGCAGGTGCTCCGGGTCTGCGAGCAGCTGAGCCACCTTCTCCCGAGGCAGGGCGATCTCCATGGAGACGGTGTACTTCACGGCGGCACGCTCCTGTTCTCGGGTGAACGGACGCACACCAACAGCCTCGTTCTACCTGAATCGGCCCTGCTTCATCGTCGCACCGGCCGAAGCGCCGCGCATCTTGGTCCGGTAACTGGAACTCACCACCCCGACTCCTTTCGACCGGATCGCCGAACCGAACCGTAGCCGCGCGTTTCGGGACGGGTCCCAGGACGGGAACCGCAGGACGGGACAAGGGAGCGACACGCCGGAGAACCGGTGCGGTCCACCGTGGTGGACCTGGTCGGCACCGGTTCAGCGCCGGTTCAGCGCGGTGCGCGATCTTCCCGTCGACCCGTGCGACGAACAGGAGGAACGACCCATGACGCTGTACCGAAGGAGATGGCTCGCCGGTGCGGGTGCCCTCAGCGCCGCGACCGCGCTGGTCGTGGCCGGTGTGGCGATCGCGCAGCCGCCGACCGGGGCGGGCACGAACGTCTCGACGTGCAACAACCCGGTGCTGAACAAGACTCTCGCCGAGTGGGGCTCGCTGCGCGGGGCGAGCGCGGTCCGCGAGGCCGTCGCCGACCACCGGTCGGCGAGGTTCGCCTACGCGCAGAGGAACAACTCCGTGCTGAACCCCTCGTTCTACCTGCCGCAGCAGCAGGTCACGAGCGGTGAGGTGTGGACCTTCTCCTACGACGTGGCGGCCGAGCAGAGCGGGCGTGCCCGCGTCGAGGTCGACTGGTACTCCACGCCCGAGGGCGACAACAGCGGGTACCTCGGGAACGTCCCCGGCACGTGGGTGTCGTTCGCGGCCGGTGGGTGGACCCGCGTCGCGGGCGAGTTCACCGTTCCGCCCGGTGCGGTGCGGGCGAACGTGGTCACCGACCACGAGTACACCGCCACCGGCGCGAGCTTCCGGGCGACCGCGTGCGACTACCGCGTGGGCTCCACCACGACCACCACGACGACGACCACCACGCCCCCGTCCAACGACCAGGCGCAGGCGGCCGTTCGGCACGGATGGGGCGCACCGCTGCCGAGCTCCGACGAGTTCAGCGGCACCGGTGCCGTCGACCCGGCGAAGTGGTCCGTGCCCAGCGGCACCGTCGGCGGGACGGCGGGCTGCTGGGAGGGGCACAACGGCAACGGCAGGCGCTGCGCGAAGAACGCCGCGGTGTCGGGCGGGATCATGAGGATGACCGGTGAGGCGAACGGCGACACGGGCTGGCTCAAGCACCGGCTCGACCGGCAGTACGGCCGCTGGGAGATCCGCTCGCGCTCGCAGAACACCGGCACCTCGGGCGGTCGGTACCACGTGCTGCACCTGATCTGGCCGACCTCCGAGCGGTGGCCCCAGGACGGCGAGTACGACTGGGTCGAGTACACCGATCCCGACGCCCAGTGCCTGTCGGCGTTCCTGCACTACCCGCACCCCTCGAACGTCGGCGTCCAGCAGGAGTACCGCGAACGCTGTCCGGTGGACATGCGCCAGTGGCACAACTTCGCCTTCGAGTGGACCGCGTCCGGCTTGGTCGGCTACGTGGACGGCGTCGAGTGGTTCCGCGTCTCCGGCGGTGGCGGCCCGAACGGGCGGCAGAACATCCAGACCATGCCGTCGGGGCACCTCAACATCCAACTCGACAACTTCACCGGCGACAGCGGCCTGCGCGCGGCGGTGTTCGAGGTCGACTGGGTCCGCGTCTACAACTGACCCGCCCACGGCGGAGGAGGCGCGGCGGTGGTCCCGCCGCACCCACCGGGTGCGGCGGGACGCTACCGGGCGGTCACCGCGACCGGGCGGTCCAGGGCGGGGTCGTTCCGCAGCATCCGCTCGTACAGGCGGTGCAGGTCAGGTCCGGGGCCGGTGCCCGTCGCGACGCCCGACGCCCGCCGCGCGTGGTGGAAGGCCCGGAACGCGTCGGTGGGCCGTCCCGCGCGGTACAGGGCCACCATCAGCAGCCCGTGCAGCCGCTCGTGCCACGGGTGGGCGGCGACGAGGACGCGCAGCTCCGGAACCAGCTCCGCGTCCCGTCCGGCCCGCACCTCCAGGTCCAGGCGCTCCTCCAGCACCGCCAGGCGCTCCTCGGTCAACGCCTGCTTGATCGAGGCGACGCCGGGCGCGTTCACGTCCTCCAGCGGCTCGCCCCGCCACAGGTCCAGCGCTCGGCGCAGTGCCGCCGCCCGTCCTTCGCCGCGGGACCGCGCGACGAGCGCGCGAAACCGGTGGAGGTCGATCAGCGCCGGGTCCACCTCCAACACGTAGCCCGCGGTGTGGTGCGCCAGGCGAACGCCCGGATCGATCGACAGGATCCGCCGCAGACCCGACACGGCCTGCTGCACGACGTTGCGCGCCGTCCGCGGCATCCGGTCGTCGTCCCACAGCGCGTCGACGAACCGCTCGAACACCACCACACGGCCGACGTCCTTCAGCAGCAGTGCCAGCACGCACCGCTGCTGCGCCTTGGGGACCGCGACCTCCAGGCCCCGGTGCCACACCGCGACCGGCCCCAGCAGACCGAATTCCACACGCACCCCCGGTCATCCCTCCACCACCGACCCCTCGGCGCCCGTCTTCGCCACGGCGGCTCCAGCGGGTCTAGCCGGAACCTCCTGGTCGCCCCTTCCTCAGGATTTCCGCCAACTCCCTGGCCGTGTCGTCGGAAATCACGTCCTGCGCGGTGACCACGCTCTTGACCGCGGCGCGGAACGCCCGGCTGAACTCGGTGTAGTTGGCGGTCCTCGGGCGCAGCCCGGCGTCCCGCAACGCCCCGCGCACCTGGCCGAGGTGCTCTCCCCTTGCTCGGTCGTACACCGAGTCCCTGGTCGGTGCGAAGCCACCGATCTCGGCCAGGATCTGCTGGCTCTGCGCGCTGGTGAGGAACTCGACGAGGGCCTGCGCGGCCTTCGGCTCGTCCGTGTGCGCCGAGATCGCCAGGTTCTGACCGCCGAGCACGCTCGGCGTGGGCGGGATCGCGGCGCGGAAGGTGACGCCCGCCGCGTCCAACTCGTCCCGCCGGTCGGTCAGCTGCTCGCGGGCGACCGCCCAGTTCCGCATGAACGCGGTGCGCCCCTTGGCGAACTGCTCGACGGCGTCGGGGGCGGTGGTGTCCTCGGGTAGCGGGTCGTCCAGGGCGACACCGGGTGTCCTCGTCTCCGCGTTGAGCTTGCGCATGCCCTCGTAGTCGTTCTTCGTGAAGCGCACGCGGCTCTTGTCGGGGGTCAGCGTGACGTCGCCGTCCTCGGTCACGACCTCACCGCCCGCCGCCCGGATGGCCTCCAGCGCCTCGACCATGAACATCTCGCCGGAGAACTGGGCGGTGTTCGCCGCTTCCAACCCACCTCGCGCCTCGGCCGCGGGGATGCCGGAGTGGCCGTCCCAGCTGGTCGGCGGGGTGATGCCCGGGATGTCGGTGCGGTGGTAGATCAGACCGACGTCGGTGTTGAGCGGTAGCGCCCACAGCTCGTCGCCCACCTCGCAGGTGCGCCGCGCAGGGGCCATGAAGTCGTCCAGGTCGTCGCCGGAGTTCGACCGGTCCACCGCACGGAGGTAGCCGTTGTCGATGAACTCCGTCATCCACACCACGTCGAGGACGTAGATGTCGGCCTCGTGCTCACCGTCCTGCCTCGCGTCGCTGGTGATGCGTTCGTGCTGCTCGTCGGTCTCACCGGCCGCGGTCACGATCCTGGCCCTGTGTCGCGGGCGGGATTCGTTCCACTGCTCGACCAGGGTGTTGCGCGGGTCGCCGGGGCTCAGGTCCGACGCCGTCATGATGACGAGTTCGCCGGTCTCCAGCGGGGACGGCAGCAGGACGCAGCTGCCCAGGCCGAGGACCAGGACCGTGCTGACGACGCCGACCGCCTTCAGCGGGCGGACCAGTGCCTTCAGAACTCGCTCCGCCACCGAGGGGAACGGTCCCGACCACTGCCAGAACTCCTTCGCCGCACGGGGCAGGGCGGTGATCAGCACGCTCGACACGACCAGCATCACCCCGGTCGCGGCGAGGTGGGGGATGCCGTCGACCCGCCACCACTCGTCCGCGTCCGCGGCCAAGCGCGCGGACGTCGAGGTGACCACGAGGGTAACCAGGACGAACAGGACGATGAGCGGAACTCGACAACCGGGCCGTCGGCCCACCGGATCAGTCATGCCTTCCTCCGGTCGAAGCGGTCGCCCCCCGTCGAACGCGAGTCGCGGGACGAAGCGACGCCCTGGCCGGAACGGGCCGTCGGCGCACGTCGCCCGGCCACCGCCGCGGACGTCACCACGCGCTCGCGGGCAGGTCCCACCACGTCCTCCTCGTCGGGAACGATCCGCACGCAGCATGGCGGTAGAGGTCCGGGAGGGTTCCCGCGAAAGCCTGGAGAGCTGCTTGTTCGACTGGATACGATGCGGAGAAGGTCACACGGGGAGAGCGAATCGTGCAGACGGAGCAGCTCGTCGCCAACAGGTACCGGCTGGAGGAGCAGATCGGCTCCGGGAGCGGCGGAGTCGTGTGGCGGGCCACGGACGAACGCCTCGGCAGGCCGGTCGCGCTGAAGCGAGCGCTGTCCGGGGACGGGGACCCGCAGCGGTTCCGGCAGTTGGAGCGCGAGGCGAAGCTGCTCGCCCAGCTGAACCACCGGCACGTCGTGACGATCCACGACGTGCTCGACGACAACGGCGAGTGCTGGCTGGTCATGGAGTACGTGCCCGCGCGGAGCATGGCCGAGCTGGACGTGGTCGCACCTCGGCAGGCCGCGAAGCTGGGCGCGCAGATCGCCGACGCGCTCGCGGCGGTGCACGCGAAGGGGATCCTGCACCGCGACATCAAGCCCGGCAACGTCCTCATGATCTCCGACGACGAGGTGAAGATCGCCGACTTCGGCATCTCCCGCGGCGCCACGGGTGAGCAGACCGTGACCTGCCCCGGTCTGCTCACGGGGTCACCGGGGTACGTGGCGCCGGAGGTGGCCAACGGTGCCGCGCCGACGGCGGCGTCCGACGTGTTCTCGCTGGCGTCCACGCTGTTCGCCGTGGTGGAGGGCGAGTCACCGGTCGGCGCGACGAACGACGACGTGCAGCGGCGCCTCCGCCGGGCCGCCAACGGGGCCATCGCCTCGCCGCGCAGGAGCGGCCCGCTCGCGCCGGTGCTGGAACGGATGCTGCGGGTCGACGCGGACCAGCGTCCCACCGCGGCCGAGGCGCACGAGATCCTCGCCGACGTCGCGGGCGTGGAGGCGACGCGGCGCGCACCCCGCCCGAGGTCCCCTCGGCGCCGCGGACTCCTCGTGACCGCCGGGGTGCTGGTCGCGGTCGCGGCGGTGGTGGCGAGCTGGATCGCGTTCTCCGGTGGACCCAGGACACCGACGGGGCCGGTGCTGGCCGACCCGAGGACCGCCGATCCGTGCGCGCTGCTGCGCGACGCGTCCCAGGCCCTGGAACCGTTCGGGAACCCCAACCTGGTGTCGGACAACTCCGGGTTCAACCAGTGCAACGTCATCGTCAAGAAGCGCGGGAGGGAGGCGAACGTCGTAGCGTTGATCGACAACACTCCCAGCGATCAGCCCCTCGTGCAGGAACAGGACAGGGGGCGGTACCGGCTCGTGACCGAACCGGCGGGTGAGGGGTCCTGCAAGCGCAGGTTGCTGTTACCCGACCGCTACGAGATCAAGATCGAGGTGACCAGGGCCAACGGGATCGAGGCCAACGCGTGCGACATGGCCGACGCCACCGTCCGGAGCGTCGACGCGGTGATCACCGAAGGACCGGTTCCCACGCGCCGAGCCGAGAACCCGGCGTTGCGGCCGGACTCGCTCAGCCGGACGAACGCGTGCAGGGCCAAGGACTCGCCGTCGTTCCCCGATCGGTCCGGGATCGACCGCGCGAATCCGGAGGTCGGCTTCGGCCGCTGGAAGTGCACCTGGACCAGTACCGCCGACGGGACCGTTTACCTGCTGCGCTTCACCCGTGCGGAGCTGTTGGGCAAGTCCGGTGCGACGATTTCGATGATCGACAACCGGCCTTCCGCGACCAGCTACCCCGGAGACAAGCCCAGCGACGACAAGTGCGAGATCGAGGTGTACAACCTCACCTACGTGGACTCCTACGGCCACGAGAAGAACGAGGTGCTGGAAGCCACTGTCATCGGCAAGCACCTGCCCCCGGACGAGCGGTGCGGGCTCGCGACCCGGTTGGCCACCGCCTTCTTCCCGTCACGGTGACGCGGGAACCCTCCCGCGGGTCTCGGACAGGCTGACGGACGCGCTGCTCACCCGAGGTGCCAGGAGGCTGACATGCCAGAGGAACGGCCGAACGAGCTCCCGGCGAACCACCACAGCCTCGCCCTCGGCGTCTCCGTCGGCGTCGCGCCCGGCATGCTGCACGTGCTGGCGGCGACCGGCGGCATCACCCTCGGCCCCAAGGAGGGGCGGACCGTCCTCTTCGGACGGAGCAGGCCGGACGTGCACGTCTGCGTCGGCGAGGACGACCTGCGCGTCAGCAGGGAGCACGGGGCGCTCACCTGTCGCGGTGACCGGTGGTGGATCAGCACGCTGGGCCGCCTCCCGTTGCGGCTGCCCGAATCCCGCCTGCTGTTCCGGCAGGACGACCCGATCCCGTTGCGAACGGGGTACACCCCGCTGTTCGTCCGCGGCTCCCACGAACGACTGCACCTGCTCGAAGTGCACGTGCAACCCGAGGAGGGCGACCGACCACCGACCGACCACCACGCGCCGACCCGGCCTCCGCGCACGTGGCACCTCAGTCCCGTGGAGAAGCGCGTGGTCGTCGTGCTCGCCCAGCGGTACCTGCTGCACGAGCTGCACCCGATCCCCCTGTCCTGGCGCCAGGTCGCGGAACACCTCAACGAGATCCGGCCGGACGACGACTGGAACCACAAGAGGGTCGAGCGCGTCGTCGCCGAGGTGCGGAACCGGTTGAGCAGGAACGGTGTTTCCGGCCTGACCCGCGAGGAGGTCGGCGAGCCCATCGGGAACACGCTGAACCACAACCTCATCCGCGAGCTGATGGAGAGCACCACCCTCGTCCCACCGGACCTGCGCGTCCTCGACCACGACGGCTGACACCACCGCGGTGCCACGTCCCGGTTCGGCGCGGAGGAGCACGAACGGGTCTTCCCGGTCGGCGGACGCGGTGGTCGAACCCCACGATCCGCCGCCGGAAGACCCGCACCGCGGTCGCGCGCCTAACTGCCGAGCGCGTACCCGTGGTTGGCGGCGTACCAACCGGCACCGCAGTCGGCGACCGAGGTCTCGTGGACGCGGACACTGCGTCCGTACACCACCTTCTGCGGCACCAGGTCACGCCGGCAGTAGGCGATCGCCATCACCGTGCTCAGGGCGCCCGCACTGCTCGTGCACCGCGCCCCCACCCTCGGGGTGTCGATGAAGTAGCTGGAGCAGTTGGTGATCGCGCCGGCAGGAGACGCGCTGAACACGGTCACCCCCGCGATGGCGAGGGCTACTGCGAACGCCGCCGTTGTCTTGCGCATGCTCACTCCGATCGACGGGGGTCAGGTCGTGCACACCGCCGATCGTGACGACGTCCGCGGGGAGCGGTCCCGCGGTCTCGTTGTAGGGGCCGCGGACGAGGGGGTGAACGGCACCAGCCCGTCCACTTCGAACACGTCGTCACCGGCGTGGTGACGGGGTGCGCCGCGGTCTGGTGGCCGCCGCGAACCCAGGGTTGCGGAACCGGGTGCGCGCTGATCGAATCCATCACCCACCTCGTCCTCCACGCGGACGGGCCCCAGGGCGATGGCCGTCGCCGGAGAGATGCCCAGGACCGACCGTCACCCGATCGAACACACCCCCGAGGAGCACCCGACCATGCGCGGAGCTGTCATCCACGCCCCCGGCGACGTCCGCCTGGAGGACCGTCCCGACCCCGCCGTCCAGTCCCCCACCGACGCCATCGTCCGCCTGTCCGCCACCTGCGTGTGCGGGTCGGACCTGTGGCCCTACCGCGGCGTCGAAACCGTGTCCGGGCCCACGCCGATGGGCCACGAGTACGTCGGGATCGTCGAGGAGGTCGGCGGCGAGGTCACCGGGATCAGACCCGGCCAGTTCGTGGTCGGCTCGTTCTTCGCCTCCGACAACACCTGCGAGATCTGCCGGGCCGGGTTCCAGACCTCCTGCGTGCACCGCCAGGCGGTCGGCGTGGACGGCGCCCAGGCCGAGTACCTGCGGGTCCCGCTCGCCGACGGCACGCTCGTCGCCACCCCCGAGGTGCCCTCGGACGACCTGCTGCCGAGCCTGCTCGCGGCCTCCGACGTGCTGGGCACCGGGTGGTTCGGCGCCGTGGCCGCGGACGTGGGTCCCGGCAAGACCGTGGCCGTCGTCGGCGACGGCGCCGTGGGCCTGCTCGGGGTGCTCGCCGCCCGTGAGCTGGGCGCGGAACGGATCATCGCCATGAGCCGCCACGAATCCCGGCAGGAGCTCGCCACCGCGTTCGGCGCCACCGACATCGTCACCGAACGCGGCGACGACGGCGTCGCGCGGATCAAGGACCTCACCGACGGCCTCGGCGCCCACAGCGTGATCGAGGCCGTCGGCACCCAGGAGTCCATGACGCAGGCCATCCGCTCCACCCGGCCCGGCGGCTCCACGGGTTACGTCGGCGTCGCGCACGACGTCACCCTCCCCGGCGAGGAACTGTTCTTCAGCCACGTCCGCCTCCTGGGCGGCCCGGCCCCCGTCCGCCGCTTCCTCCCCGACCTCATCGACCGCATCTGGACCGGCGCCATCGACCCCGGCAGGGTCTTCGACCTCGCACTGCCCCTCGACCAGGTCGCCGAGGGCTACCGGGCCATGGACGAACGCCGCGCCATCAAGACCCTCCTCCGCCCCTGACCCCTGGCGCGGACGGCGCTACCAGCCCGGAACCCCGCCGCTGGGCCCGCGGTTCACCCGGCGGGCGTGCCGTCGGCGACCTCTCCGGAGGCCGACCCGGTGGACGAGAGCAGCGTGAGGTTGAGGCGGATCCGCTCGACCGGCTCGACCTCCAGGTCGGCCACCGTCGGCACGGTCAGCACCCCGGTCAGCTCCCCGCGCGGGATGCTGGCCAGCGGCTGCACCCGCGTGCTCGACAACGGCCGCGAGGGCAGCGGCTCCTCCTGGGAGACGTTGCGGCGGAACCACAGCTCGTCGACGTCCGTGGTGGACAGCTCGGCCCCCTCGGGGGCGGTGGGCCTGCCCGTGACCAGGAGCATCCGGTCGGCGGGCGCGGACAGCGTCATCCGCCACGCCAGGGTGCCGCCCTCGGTGATCGCGTCGGTGACCGGGGTGGCGGTGAAGGTCGGCTCCGGGTCGTCGTTCGGCACGGTCAGCCTGTCGGCGTACCGGCCGACGACCGCGCCCCGCACGGGTTTGACCAGCACCGTGCGCCGCGCGTCCAGGTTCCAGCGGGTGTTGCCGGTGATCCGCACCAGGACCTCCAGCTCGCGCTGTCCCGGCTCGATCGCCACCAGCTGCTCGGTGTACGCGGCGTCGCCCTCGTTCTGGACGAACACCCGCACCGCGCCCGCGCCGCTCCCGGTGACCGAGACCGGGAACCGGACGGTCCGCACGCCCGAGTCGCCCTCCTCGGCGGTCAGCGCGCCCAGGTCGACGCGCGGCAGCGCGACCGGCCGCGGGGCGGGCAGGCCGGGAGCGTAACCGTGGGCGTCCACGAGCCACGCCTGCCCGGAACCACCGTGCGGGACCAGTTCCAGCTCGGCGACGCGGCCCAGGTCGATCCCCTGCGCGGGCAGCGGCACGCGCACCTCCTGCGCCCAGCGGGCGGAGATCCGGTCGGTGGCGGGCAGCCCGTCCAGCGCCACCGACCCCAGCGCCGCGCGGCGCCCGGCCGCGTCGGTCACGGCCACGTCGAAGCGGGTGGTCGGGCTGTTCGGCGGCACGGCCAGCCTCAGCGCCAGCTGCCGCGCCCCCTCCAGCGACACCGGCGTGCCGGGTCGCGCGGTCGCGGCCTGCCCGTCGGCCGTCCACCCCAGCGCCACGGCGAACCGGCCGGACTCGGGCACGATGCGGTTGAACCGGACGAAGTGCGGCGACGGGCGGCCTGCGGCCGGGTCGACGCACGCCGCGGCCGGGTCCGCCGAGACCTGCGCGCACACCCGTGCCGAACCCGCGGCCGAGGTCGCCTCGTCGGGCACGACGAACGGGGAGCGCGCGCCGCCGACGGCGTGGGCGAGCACGCGCGCCGGGTCGGCCGAGGGCGCTCGGACGCCCGAACCGTCCAGCAGCGGCAGCACCCGCCGGTCTCCGGCGACGAACAGGCGTGCCGCCGCGGCGATGTAGGTCGCGCCCGCGGTCTGCTGCTGCTCGGCGGTGAGCCGGGTGGGCGTCCCCGGCGAGCACACCGGGTCCTCGGGTGGGGAGAGGAAGTCGTCGGACGCCGGGGCCTCCGCCTGGCCGGGCGTCCACTCGCTGTTGAAGAAGTTGTGGTTGGCGCCGACGAAGTACAGCGCGCTGTGCAGCGCGGCCCCCCGGCTCACACCGCGGGTGGCGTCCACGTACAGCTGGCCCTGGAGGTCGGACACGTCGCCGTCGCAGCCGGGCAGGATCGTCACCGACGGCACGTCCGGCGCCGGGTTGTGCGCGAAGACCGTCGGGCCGATCAGCAGTTGGCCCTTGATCGTCCAGAGCACCGGGCCGTCGTGGCCGCTGCCCGGCGGCGGCGGGGAAAGGCTGTCGACCGCGGCCCGGTTGACGCCCTCGCCGCCGCGGGAGTGCCCGACCAGCAACACCTGACGCAGGTCGGCGACCGGTGCGGCGCGGACCACCTCGGGCGCGGAACCGCGACCGGCCCCCGCCCAGTCCGCCCACCGCGCCAGGTGCGCGCGCACCAGCGCCGACCGGGCGCCCGCGCCCAGTTCCACGTCCAACCCGTCCTGGGCGTTGACCGAGTTGGCGGACACGGACACCGTCACGTAGCCCTGCGAGGCCAGCAGCCGCTGCGCCCCCAGGTAGCCGCGGTAGCTCGGCACCGGCTCGGCGGGCTCCGGACAGGGCCACGTCAACAGCATCTGGGTGCCGTCGTAGCAGGTGATGTGCCTGCCGTGCAGGAACAGCGCCACGGGGCGACGGCCCGTCGCACCGACCGGCGCGACGACCACGGCCCTCATCTCCAACGGCACCGCGTAACCGGGCGCGGTGATGGGGTCGAGCTCGTACTCCCCGGTGGACGTGGCGAACGGGCCGGGCGTGCCGGGGTCGGTGCTCCCCGCGGGCAGGAGCGCGGGCGGCGGCGCGACCGAACCGGCCGACGGGAGAACGGGCTCCTCGACGTCCAGGCGCCTGCCCGACAGCCGCACCTGGAGCGCGTCGACGCCCTCGACGTCCGCCGCGTCCAGGGTGTAGGTGCGCAGGTCCGCCGACGGTCGCGGCACCCCCAGCAGCCGGTCGCCGTCCCAGAACTCGACCGCCGCGCCACCCGGCGGGACCGGGGCGGTCGCCGTCCACACCAGCCCCGTAGCGGTGATCGCCCACCCCGGCCGCGGCGGCGCGTCGGGCGCTCGTCGGACCTGGGCCGTCGCCGTGACCGGCGCGACGAGGGTCGCCGCCACCAGGACGGGCAGCAGCAGTTTCGCCCAGCGCATGTGGTCCCCCCGGATCGACTGGCGGTCGACCAGTTCTAGCGCTGCCGGACACCGCGGCACAAGCGTTCTCGAAACACTTTCGCACCTTTGGCCGAAACACCTACCGGCCTGAAAACCACCGCACCGGTGGTGCGGACCCTCGCCACCGGTACGCGTAGGATCACGGTATGCGCAGGTCAGGGCTCGTGGAACATGCTCGTGATCTGGGGGTTCACGATCACGTGTGCTGGCGGTACGACGACGTGCTCGAATTCCAGGCCCGCGCGCGGGAGTTCTTGCGCGAAGGCCTGGAGCAGGGCAGTCGCATCCTCTACACCGCTCCCGGCCCGGTGGACGCCCTGGTGGAGAGCTTGCGGGGGATCGACGGGATCGACCGGGCGTTGCGGGACGGCGCCGCCCACGTGGCGTCGGTGGACGCGGTGTACTCCGCAGGCGGGGTGGTCGACCCCGTGGCCCAGGTGCGGACGTACGCCAACGCCACCGAGGCAGCCCTGGCGGACGGGTTCTCCGGACTGCGGGTGGCCGCGGACGTGACTCCCCTGGTGCGCTCCGCGCGGCAGTTCGACGCCTTCGCCCGCTACGAGCACCTCGCGGACCGCTACATGGCCGATCACGCGTTCTCGGCGTTGTGCGCCTACTCCGCCGCGGACGTCGACGACCGGGCGTTCGCGCACGTCGCGAGCTTGCACCCGAACACCAACACCGACACGTCCGGTTTCCGGCTGCACGCCCTCGGCGGAGGCCTCACCGCCCTGGGTGGCGAGGTGGACTCCTCCACCGAGCTGTTCACCGCGGCCCTGGACCGCGTCGACCTACGTCCTCAGAACGGAGAACTGGTGCTCGACGCCACAGCGCTGACGTTCCTCGACCACAACAGCTTGCTGCGCCTGGTCGATCGTCTCTCCGACCGCGGCTCCCCGGTGGTGCTGCGCACCTCCTGGCCCGGTTTGAGCCGACTCGTGAAGCTCCTCGACCTGCACTCCGTGCGAGTCGAGGAAGTCGCGTGACGCTCCAGGCGACGCCGCCCCGCGGTGGATTCATCCACCCGGCCCTGTTCTACGGCTCCGACGACGACTACCTGAGCACACTCGTGCCCTTCATCACCGACGGCGTGGCGAACGGCGAACCCGTCGCCGTGGCGGTGCCCGGCGCGCGGCTGGAGCTGCTGCGCGAGGCGTTGGGCACGGCCGCGGACGACGTGCGGATGCTGGACATGGAGGAGGTGGGCCGCAACCCCGGCACGATCATCCCGACCGTGCTGCGGCGGTTCGCCGACACCCACCGCGACCGGCACGTGCGCATCATCGGCGAACCGATCTGGGCGGGCCGCACCGCCACCGAGTACCCGGCCTGCGCCCAGCACGAAGCGTTGATCAACCTGGCGTTCGCCGGGCGTGACGTCACCATCGTCTGCCCCTACGACACCTCGACGCTCGACGACCGGGCGCTGGCCGACGCCCTGGCCACGCACCCGACGGTGTGGAACGCCGACGAGCGCCGCGACAGCGACCACTACGCCCCCGAGGCCGTGGTCAGCCTCTACAACCAACCCCTGGACGTGGGCCAGGACCCCGTCGACCTGGTGATCACCACCACCGCCGAGATCCGGGACGTCCGCAGGCTCGTCGACGCGTGGGCGCCGCGGTGGGGACTGGCCACCGACCGGGTGGCCGACCTCCAGCTCGTCGCGACCGAACTGGTCACCAACAGCCTCCGGTACACCGGTGCCGGGTGCCGGGTGCGGTTCTGGCTCGACGGGGAGACCCTGGTCTGCGCCGTCGAGGACACCGGTCGTCTCACCGATCCCCTCGCCGGTCGCCGCCCACCCGAGCCGGGGCAGCACGGAGGACAAGGACTCCTGCTGGTCAACCAACTCGTCGACCTCGTCCGCGTGCACACCAGCCCGCGCGGCACCACCGTCTACACGTTCCTGGCCCTGTCCGCCCCGTAGCGCAGGCCCCGAACAGCGTTCCGCGCGCTGTTCGGGGCGACCTCGGACCGCGACCGGCCTACCGGTGGGACCGGGTGGTGATCCCGTGCGCGCGCAGGGATTCGAGCCAGCGCTCGGCGTCACCGGGGCTCTCGGCGGCTCGGTGGAGACCCGCGGGCAGCCGTCCGGCGAGGATCTCGCCGACGCCCACCGCCGCCGTCGTGGAGACCAGGCGGGCCATGGCGCTGTCCTCGTCGTCGCCGACGAGGTCGAGCACGTGTTCGCCGGACCACGAGGTCCCGTCGGCGCCGTCGACCCGCAACGCCACGGCCAGCACGACCCTGTCGCGGTCGGCGCTCGTGGTCGGGTAGCGAGTGGCCAGCTCCTCGGCCAGCTCGGTGATCCGGTCCTGGTCACCACCGCGCAGTTCGGCGAAGACCGGTTGCCACGCCGCCTGCCAGCCGTCGAGGCGGAGCGTGCCGCGGACGAACTCGTCCAGCGTCCACCCCGCGTCCATCCCGTACTGGGCGACGAACGGCACGCTGTCCCGGTTGGGGTAGACCTCGAACCGCTCTCCGCCGATGACGTGCGGGCGGACCGCCTCCCACGGCCTGTCCGCGATCCGCTCGGTGCCGTCCTCGACGTACCGGGCAGGCGAGCACAGCGCGGTGAGGACACCGCGCGGCGCCCAGCTGAAGCGGTACCGGAAGTCGTTGGGCACGGCCGGAATGCCACCGCAGTAGGAGGTGAAGGCGACCCGCGCCGGTCCCTCGACCGCGGCTCGCGCCTCCGCGACGAGGCTGTGGGCCAGGAGGTGGTCGATGCCGGGGTCGAGCCCGGCCTCGGTGAGCACCACGACCCCGGCGTCGCGGGCCTGCTCGGCGATCTCGGGGGACACGTAGCTGGTGTTGGCGAAGTGCGCGCCCGCCGCGAGGCAGACCCCGAGGAGTCGCCCGTGCTCGGTGGCGGGCAGCATCGAGACCACGACGTCCCCCGCGGCGGGAGCGAGGTCGTCGAGGGCGGCCGTCCCCACCCGGCCCGCCAGTCCGAGCCGCTCCGCGCAGGCCGCTGCCTTCGCGGCCGTCCGCCCGTGCACGACGACGTCGGCGATCTCGCTGAGGACGCGGACACCGCTGCCGGTCGACAGGCCGGTCCCGACCCAGTGCACCCTAGGCATCGACGTTCTCCTTCACCGCGTCGTGGAAGTGCTTCACCGCTCGGCGCCACGGAGCGGCGTCGAGGTCCAGCAGTTGGGGCGTCAACTCGGCGGAGAACGCCGCGCTGGCCTCCACGGGCAGCAGGGACGGCAGGTTGTCGATCGCGATCACGTCCACGGGCCGCTCCCCGTCGCGCAGCCTGCGCGCGGGTTCGTCCCAGGACGTGACGCGGTCGTTGACCGGCAGGACGTTGTGCCGCGAGGTCACGTCGCAGGTCACGTCCGAGACCACCCGCAGCGAACGCCCCGGCGCGTCCAGGTCGGCGTCGGTCAGGAACGGGGGCGACGGGCGGGTGGTGAGCACCGTGTTGACCAGGACGTCGTGCCCGATCAGCGCCGCCCGGTCCAGGTTCGCGGTCTCGGGCAGGTCCCACTCGGTCGGGACGAGGCCCGCGACGACCAGTGCGTCCCTCGCGCCTCGCCCGCTGCGGCCGAGCGCGCCGATGACCAGACCCCTCAGCGGATCGCCCGGCACCCGCAGCGCGGCGTCCAGGTCGGCGCGGGTGGTCGGCAGCAGCGGTGCCGACAGGCGACCGCGCGCGTGCAGCACGGCCAGTGCGGCGCCGACGTAGCCCGCCCAGTAGCCGAACGCCGCGAGCCGTCGTCCCGCGTCGTCGGTCAGGTACTCCAGGTCGAGCAGCGTTCCGCCACCGGAGTGGAACCGGTCGAGCAGGTCGCGGGCGCCCGCCTGGCCCTTGAAGGCGTGTCCGAAGAACACGTGCCGGTGGCGGAGCTCCCCCGGGTGGTCGGGCAGTTCCTTCAGCCCGACCACGACGACGTCGGACGGCGCGTCGACCCAACTGCCCTCGGGAGCGACGTCGCAGCCCGCGGCCCGGTAGTCCTCGACCGGGAACGCCCGCTGCGCCGACGCCTCGACGGTCACGTCGATCCCGGCCTCGACGAGGACGTGCACGTCCTCGGGCACGACCGGCGCGCGCCGCTCCGTCGCCCGAGCTTCCCCTCGGATCCACAACCGGGTCATCGCGAAGAGTCCTTTCGAGACAGAGGTGCGGAGTTCGGGGGCGGGACGTCGTCGTCGGATCGATCGACGGATGGTCGCACGCGCTCGCGGGACATCATTTCCCGACAGGCCAAGGGGTTCCCGGACCGCGGTTCCCCCCACCGCACGGGTGCCGAAACTACCATGATCCACTGTGGTCGACAACGAGATCCGACCACCACGCGGGGGGTTCGGACCGGGCCGCGCCCGCGCCCAGCACACCACCTCCCCCTGGCGCAACCGGTTCCACCCCCTCACTGCGGCTTACCGAAATATCGGGCAGCCCCACGGCCGGTACCACGTTTTTTCGTAACTTGGTTGAAATGGGCGCGCGGCCGCTGTAGCCTCGAACGAGGGGAATATCAGGTGCTCATCCGTCTGGGGAGAAGCTTTGAGCTCTGGGGTTGATCTTTTTTCTGCGACTTCGACCGAGTGGTCGCACGAAGTCGATATGCATCAGTAGACGATCTTTTCCATAACGTCGGGCGGCCGGTTTCGGCAGCCCCGCGTTGTGCTGCGCGACCTTCGTGAACCGTCGGTCGCGCGCCTTGCCCTGCCCTGCGCGTTCGCGTTCCTGGGTCGTATGGACTATGGGGGTCTTTGCAATGCGCGATGCTTCTGTGCGCACGCACTACGATTGTATTGGAATTGGCGCTGGCCCGGCCAACCTGAGTTTGGCTTCACTTCTGCACTCCCGTCCGGAGATCACGAACCTCTTCCTGGAAAAAAGGGCTGAATTCGGCTGGCACGACGGTCAACAGTTACCAGGAGCGACGCTTCAGGTGTCGATGCTCAAGGATCTGGTCAGCCTGGCCGATCCGACGAGCAAGTTCTCGTTCCTGTCCTACCTGCACTCGTGCGGCAAGATCTACCACTTCATCAACGCCCAGTTCGACGCGGTGCCCCGCCAGGAGTTCCGCAACTACATGCACTGGGCGAGCGACCAGAACGAGAACGTCGTCTTCGGCGAGGAGGTCCTCTCCGTCGACTTCGACCAGGTCTTCGTCGTCCGGACCAACAAGCGAACGCTGACCGCGAACAACATCTCCGTCGGCGTCGGCACCAAGCCGTGGGTGCCCGCCGTCGCGCAGCTCGGTGAGCAGCAGTTCCACGTCAGCGACATCGTCGAGCTGGGGGCGAACCTGCGGAGCAAGCGGGTGTGCGTGGTCGGCGGCGGGCAGTCCGGCGCCGAGGCGTTCCTCGACCTCATCAGCAGGCCCGAGCACGAGCGGCCGCGTCGCGTGTCCTGGGTGACCAGGCGGCGCAACTACTTCCCGATCGACGATTCGCCGTTCACCAACGACTTCTTCGTGCCGAGCTACTCGGACTACTTCTTCAACCTCGACCGGGCCAAGCGGGAGGAGTTCATCTCCCAGCACGTGCTCGCCAGCGACGGGATCTCCGAAGCCACCCTGAGGGAGATCTACCAGCGCATCTACGTGCTCAGGTTCATCGAGGGAGCACACGACGCCGTCGCCCTCTACCCGAACCGCGAGGTGTTCGACGTCGGTCCCGGCAGCGGGCAGAACGACCTGGCGATCAAGGTGTCGAACAGCAACCACCCCGGTGTGGTGGGGCAGGTCGACGCCGACGTGATCGTGTGGGCGACCGGGTTCCGGTCCGCGCCGTCGGACTTCCTCGACCCGATCGCGCACCGGTTCGAGCGCGAGGGCGCCGAGCTGAGGATCGACAAGGACTTCATCGTGCGGTGGGACGGTCCCTCCGACCGCAACGTGTTCCTGCACAACGCGGCACCGACGCAGCGGGGCCTGCCCGACCGGAACCTCAGCCTCATCGCGTGGCGCAGCCAGCGCGTCGTCGACCGGCTGCGCGGTGTCCGCAGCGACGAGCAGCTCGCGTCGTTCATCGAGTGGTCGGCGAAGCTCGGCACCGAGGACGCCACGAAGGTCGTGTTCGGATGAGCGGGCCCGACGTCGACGTCGCGGTCGTGGGCGGCGGGATCGTGGGCTGCCTCATCGCCCGCGAACTCGTCGCGCGCGCACCGCACCTCGCGGTCACCGTGCTCGACCGCGACATCGCCGGGTCGGGAGCCAGCAGGAGGTCCGCGGGCGTGCACTTCCCGCGCGGGGCAACCCCGCGCGTGCGGCGGATGACCGAGTACAGCCACCGCCACTACGAGCGGCTGGCGGAGTCCGACCCGGCGCTGCCGATCTTCCCGCTCGCCGCGTCGGTGGTGTCCGCGGACGCCGCGGCCGTGACCGGCGCGTACCTGGAACTGGCTCGGCCCACCGAGCGGCCGGACGGCTCCTGGGACGTGGCCGGGTGCCACTACGCCGATGTCGGCGCGCTGACCACCGTGCTCGCCGGTGAGCTGCGGTCGCGGGTCAAGTTCCGCGAGGGTGTCGCGGTGACGGCCGTCGAGCCGGGGCCGGACGGGGTGCTGCTCCGGCTGGGCACCGGCGAGTCGCTGCTCGCGGGGCGGGTCGTCATCGCGCCCGGTCCGTGGGTGCACGCGCCCGCCTGGCGCGACCTCCTCGAACCGCTGGGCGTGCGGGTGAAGCAGGTCGTCGCGCTGCACGTCGACCAGGTGCCCACCGCCGAGGACCGCCTCGTCGTGTTCCAGGACGTCGACGCGTTCCTGCTGCCCATGGCGCACCGCGGCCACCAGCTCTTCAGCTTCACGAGCAAGCACTGGGACGTCGTGCCCGACGAGTTCACCGACGGGCTCAGCGAGCGGGCGCTCGCCGAAGGACGCGAGGTGCTCGGGCTGCTCGCGCCGCGGCTCGTGGAGCGCACCACGTCCGGTCGGGTGTTCTGCGACGCCTACAGCCCCACCGGGGAGCCGCTCGTGCGCACGGTCGACCCGAGCGGTCGGGTCGTCTTCGCGGGCGCGGCCAACGGCTCCGGATACCGGCTCGCTCCGGCCATCGCGGCGGAAACCGCCGACCTACTCCGCATCGGCTCAGGACAAAGGATCAGCGCGTGATCGTCAGCCAGTACAACACCGACGAGCTGTCCAAGGCGTTCGGCATCGACATGAGCTCGGAGTCCGGGTTCGGACCCGGCGCGGGCTGGGGCCGGGTCGTCCCCGGTGCCTCCAGCGATCCGCACCAGCACGACGAGACCGAGGTCTTCGTCATCGTCCGCGGCACGGGCGAGCTGGTCGTCGACGGCAGGCGCAGCCCGGTCGCGCCCGGCACCGTCGTCCGGTTCGAGCCGTTCGAGACCCACGTCATCGAGAACACCGGCGACGAGGACCTGATCTTCTTCGACCTGTACTGGCGGGACCCCGCGGAGGCGACCTCGGCGGCCGCGGGCAGGAACCGGTTCGGCGACCGCCCCGTCTTCGTCTTCTCCACGCCGCCGACGCCGAACGGCGACCTGCACCTCGGGCACCTGTCCGGGCCGTACCTCGGCGCGGACGCGTTCGTCCGGTTCCAGCGGCTCAACGGCGTCAACGCCTGGCACCTCACCGGCAGCGACGACTACCAGAGCTACGTCGTCGACCGCGCCGAGCGCGACGGGAGGTCCCCGGCGGAGACGGCGGCGCACTTCTCGTCCGAGATCGCCGAGACGCTCCGCATGATGGACATCGAGGTCGAGCAGTACACGGTCACGAACGCGGACGAGACCTACCGCGCGGGCCTGCGGCGCTTCTTCTCCCGCGTGGTCGAGTCCGGTGTCGTGCGACCGCTGGAGGCGCCCGCGCTGCTCGACGACGAGACCGGCGAGTACCTCTACGAGGTGGGCGTGTCCGGTGGCTGCCCCGGTTGCGGCAACGGCACGAACGGCAACATCTGCGAGGAGTGCGGCGAGCCGAACGTCTGCGCGGACCTGGTCGACCCCCGCACGCGGCGCACCGGGAACCCCGCCGCGCACGGCGTGTCGACCCGGTACTCGTTGCCGCTGCACGAGTTCCGCAAGGAGGTCACCGCCCACCACAACCTCGGCCGGGTGCCCGCGCGGCTGCGCGAGCTGACGCACCGGGTGTTCGCCCGCGAGGAGTTCGAGCTGCCGATCACCCACCCCTCGCAGTGGGGCGTGCCGCCCGCTGAGTCCGGTGTGGACGGTCAGGTCATCTGGGTGTGGCCGGAGATGGCGTACGGGTTCCTGCACGGCATCGAGGCGCTCGGCAGGAAGCTCCAGACCGGGTGGCAGGCCGACGCACCCGAGCAGGACTGGAAGGTCGTCCACTTCTTCGGCTACGACAACAGCTTCTACCACGCGCTGCTCTACCCCGTGCTCTACTCGCTCGCGTTCCCGTCCTGGCAGCCCGACATCGACTACCACGTCAACGAGTTCCTCCTCCTGAACAACGAGAAGTTCTCGACCAGCCGCAAGCACGCCATCTGGGGCAAGGAGGTGCTGACCCCGGAGAGCGTCGACGCGGTCCGCTACTTCCTCGCGGGCACGCGGTCCGAGGGCAGGCGGACGAACTTCGACCCGACCCGGTACGACCAGGTGCTCGGCGACACGCTGATCGGGTCGTGGCAGCGCTGGCTGCACGAGCTCGACGGTCGGGTGCGCGAGTGGTACGGCGGCGTCGTGCCGGACGCGGGTGTGTGGACGCCGGAGCACGTCGCGTTCCTCGACAAGCTGGCCAACCGGCTGTCCGCGGTCACCGGCGGACTCGGTGCGGACGGCTTCTCGCTGAACCGCGCCGCCGCCGAACTGGACGGCATCGTGCGGGACGTGCGCGAGTTCGCCGAGTTGGAGCACCAGGTCGCGGGCATCGACACCTGGAAGGACGAGACCCGCAGCGTCGTCGCGCTCGAACTGGCGGCCGCGCGGCTGCTGGCGAGCGTCGCGGCACCGGTCATGCCGGGCTTCGCCGCCCGGCTCACCGCCGCGCTCGGCCTGCCGGGGGCGACCACCTGGCCGACCACGGTCGAACTGGTCCCGGCGGGCACGCCGATCGAGCTGGGGGTCACCTTCTTCCACGGGGGGACCGCCTGATGCTCGACGTCGTCAACGCGATCGCGTTGCAGCGCAACACCGACACCCGGCACCGCTTCCACCACGCGCACGAGGGCGAACTCCGGTCGCTGAGCCTGGCCGAGGTCGACGCACGGGCCACCGCGGTGGCGCTGCGGTTGCGGGAACTCGGGATCGGCCGCCGCGACCGGGTCGGCATCATGGCCCGCAACAGCCGCGAGTGGGTGCTGCTCGACATCGCGGTGCTCAAGCTCGGTGCCGTCACGGCGGGGTTCGAACCGGGGCGGTTCGACTCGGAGGAGGTCGTGCGCGACTTCGGTCTCTCCGCGCTGTTCACCGACTCCCCCGACGCCGACGGGCGGGTGGTCCTCGACATCGCCGTCATCGCCGACTGGGCGGGTGACGGCGCGGAGAGCGAGCCGCTGCACACCGGCTACGACGCCGCCGACATCTGCGCGATCAAGTTCACCTCCGGCAGCACCGGCATGCCGAAGGGGCTTGAGGCGACCGTGGCCAGCGTCAACAGCGCGCTGGACGCGACGCAGGACATGTTCGCCCACGGTGACGGCGACAACCTGCTGGTGTTCCTCGGCAACTGGTTCCTCCAGCAGCGGTACTGGATCTACTCCGCGCTGGTCTTCGGGCACGACGTCACGCTCGCGTCCGTCGACGACGTGCTGGACGTGGCACCGCTCGCGGCGCCGACCGTCGTCATGGGCGTGCCCGGCTTCTACGAGGACGTGAAGACGCGCATCGAGGCCACCGGCGCCACCCCCGGCACCGAGGTGATCCAGAAGTGGCTCGGCGGCCGGATCCGGTACCTGTGGACCGGTTCCGCGCCGGCGAGCCGGGCCGTGCTGGAGTTCTTCAACGACAACGGGGTGCCGCTGTACGAGGGGTACGGTCTCAACGAGACGTGCATCGTCTCGAAGAACCACCCCGGCGCGTTCCGGCTCGGCAGCGTCGGCAGGGTGCTGCCGGGCAAGAGGGTCCGGTTCGACCAGGACGGTGTGCTCATCGTCGGCAGCACGCACCCGATCAACACCAGGTACACCTGGTCGGCTCCGGGCGTGAACGAGAAGACGTTCCTGCCGACCGGTGAGGTGAAGACCTACGACGTCGGGTACGTCGACGACGACGGCTTCCTGTTCGTGCAGGGCCGGGTGGACGACGTCATCGCGCTGGGCACCGGGTACAACGTGCTCGCGCCGATGATCGAGCACCTGGTGCGCGAACACCCGGCCGTCCACGAGTGCGTCCTGCACGGCAGCGGCAGGCAGTTCCTCTCCGCGGTCGTGTCGCCCGCCTCACCCGACGTCGACGAGGCCGACCTGCGCCGGTTCGTCCGGTCGCTCAACGAGGGCCTGCTGGAGGAGCAGCGCGTCCAGGCGGTCGTGCTCGCGGCGGAGCGGTTCTCCATCGAGAACGGGATGCTCACCGGCCAGTTCAAGCCGCGGCGCAAGGACATCCACACCCGCTACGCGGCCGAACTGGAGTCGATCTACGCGGGTGCGTTGCCCGACGACGTCCCCCTGCTGGTCACCGAGCAAGTCAAGGAGCACGCATGAGCTGGGACAAGTTCACGGACCTGGTCCTCACCAACAGCAGGGTCGAGCTGCGCCGGGTGCGGATCACCGACAGGGAGGCGTTCGAGCGCATCTCCTTCGACGAGAGCATCTGGACGTACTTCGTGTCCCGGATCTCGACGCAGGACGACCTCGACCAGTTCATCGAGACCGCGGTGCGCGACACGCTCACCGGGACCCGCATCGTGTTCGCCATCATCGACCGCGAAACCGGTCGGGTCATGGGCAGTTCCGCCTACGGCAACCTCAACGAGGCGGACCGCAGGCTGGAGATCGGCTGGTCGTGGGTGGCACCCGAGGCGCGCCGGACCGGCGTCAACCGCGGGGCCAAGCTCGCGCTGCTGGACCACGCGTTCGGCGAGCTCGGCTGCGAGCGGGTCGAGTTCAAGACCGACGTGCTGAACACCGGCGCCCGCGACGGGCTCAAGGGGATCGGCGCGACCGAGGAAGGCGTGCTGCGCAGCTTCAACTACATGCCCGGTGGGCGCCGTCGCGACGTCGTCTACTACAGCATCCTGCGCAACGAATGGCCGTCCGTGCGGCAGGAGCGGTTTTCCGCGCTCGGCACGTGAGGCGAAACCCGGGGGAGGACAATGAACACGGAAGAACTGACGTTCGTCGTCGGTGAGCACCGGCTCGCCGCCACGAAGGTCCTCGGCGACGACGGGCGCGCCCCGAGCGTCGTGCACCTGCACGGGCTCGGGCCGACCGCGGACCGGCACGGCGTCCGCTACCTGCTCGACGAGCTCGCCGAACACGGTCACGGGTCCCTGACCTTCGAGTTCTCCGGCAACGGGGACAGCACGGGCGTGCTGGAGGAGTCCACGCTGGGCATCCGGCTCGCCGAGTCGCGGGCGGCGGCCGCCCAGCTGGGCTCCGACGAGGCGCCGGTGGTGATCGGCACCAGCATGGGGGCGCACCTCGGTGCGGCGCTCGTGCCCGAGCTGCGGCCACGAGCACTGGTCCTGTTCGTGCCCGCCGCGTACCCGGCGGGCTCGGACGACGACCGCTTCTACGACACGCTCGCCAAGCCGGGCAACCACCCGGACTCCCCCGCGTTCGCGGGGATCCGGGAGTTCGACGGCGACCTGCTGATCATCGCGGGCACGCACGACCAGGTCGTGCCCCCCGACGTCGTGGACGGGTACGTCGCGAACGCGGTGCGCGCCCGATCGGTCGACGTCGTCGAACTCGACTGCGACCACTTCGTCCACCGCTGGCTCCCTGCACAGGACACCGTCCTGAACGACGTCCACAAGGCGATTCTGCAGGTCGTCTCCGCACACATCTCACGCTGACACGAAAGGCAATCGAGTGGTCATCGAGGAAAACATTCTCCGACGCCATGACAGGGAGAGCCAGGACGCCGTCGAGGCGGGCTTCCAGTCCGGCCCCCTCGTGGACGCGCTGGCTTCGGCGCCCGTCCTGGAGACGCGCGGCGGCCTGTCGAAGGAGGAGTTCGACGAGGAGTACCGCACGCGGCTCCGCCCGGTCGTGCTCAAGGGCTTCGTGAAGGACTGGCCGTCGGTGCAGACCTGGTCCTTCGAGCACCTCGCGCAGCGGTGCCCGGACGTCAAGGTCACCGTCAACAGCTACAACTCGAAGGAAGCGCGCACGGTCACGTTCCCCGAGTTCGTCACGCTGCTGAAGGAGAACGAGGGCAACACCGAATCGCCCCTGTACCTCCAGGAGTGGTACTACCAGACGAACGCGCCGCAGATCGCGGCCGACATGCCGGAACTGGACGTCGCGCAGTACGACTTCCGGCAGGACCTCTACGGCGAGAAGGCCTCCACGAACCACCAGCTGTGGCTGGGCCAGGAGGGTGGCGTCACCCGCCTGCACCAGGACTCGTACTCGGTCGACGTGATGCACGCGCAGATCGTCGGTTCGAAGCGCTGGTACGTCATGGGCCCGAAGGCCGAGCTGCGCCTCGGCGCGGACGGCAAGCCGGACTGGGACGGGCTGCTCAGCTCGCCGGACACCCAGCTGCACCAGTTCGACCTCATGCCGGGTGACCTGCTGTACCTGCCCGCGAACTGGTTCCACCGCATCCAGTTGCTGAGCAACTCGATCGGCCTCGGCCGCAAGTGCCTGGACCAGGCGCACCTGCGGGTGCACATCAAGCAGCGGATGAACGAGCTGCTCGCGCTGCTGCTCAACTTCGACGAGGTCAAGGAGACGCACCCGGAGCTGGTGCCGGTCCTGATGTCCCGCAGCCGGGCGTTCGCCGACCGTCTGGGCGTCGACCTGTCGAGGCTGCGCCCGTAGTCGCACGAGTTCCCCGGACCCCCACGGGTCCGGGGAACTCGACTTTCCGAGGAGATTCGTGGTGAAGCACGTTCTGGTGGTTGGTGGACCCAGCTCCACCCTGGACAAGCTGGACAAGCTCGGGGTTCGGTACTCGATGGTGCAGATCCCGCGCATGGTGGACGAGCGGCAGTTCGGCGGTGCCGAGCGCTACGCGGTGCTCGACTACCGCGACCTCGGCGAGCTGTCCGCGGTCGCGCGGGCGTGGCACGCCATCGATCCCTTCGACGCCGCGGTGTCCTTCACCGAGTACGGCCTGGAGCCCGCCTCCCGCATCGCCCGCGATCTCGGCATCGCGGGCGACAACCTCCGCGCGGTGCTGGCGACGCGGGACAAGACGAGGACGCGCGCGCTGCTCAACGAGCACGGCCTGAGTTCCGTCCGGCACCGCGTGTGCGCGACCCTCGAGGACGCCCGCGCGTTCTTCCGCGAGCTGGGTGGCGATCCCATCGTGCTCAAGCCCACCGACGGCGGGCTCAGCGAGGGTGTCTTCGTCGTCGAGGCGGAGGACGAGCTCGACGAGCGGTGGGCGTGGACCAGCGCCGCCGCCTCGGGCACCGTGCTGGCGGAGGAGTTCCTGAACGGTCCCGAGTACAGCGTGGAGACGATCTCGTTGGACGGTGCGCACGAGATCGCGATGATCACCGAGAAGCTGACCACCGAGCTGCCGCGGTTCGTCGAGCTGGGCCACCAGGTGCCCGCCCGCCTCGACCCGGCCGTGCGCGCGCGGGTCGAGACCCTGATCCTCGACTTCCTCGACCTGATCGGCCAGACGACCGGCCCCGTGCACACCGAGGTCCGCGTGACGGCGGCCGGGCCGAAGCTCATCGAGTCCCAGACCCGCGTGGGTGGCGACCAGGTCTGGGAGCTGTGCGAGATGGTGAGCGGCATCGACCTGATGGCCGAGGGGATCGCCCGGCAGGTCGGGCTGCCCGCACCGGCCAGGACCCCGGTCGCGCCCGCCGCGGCGATCCGGTTCTTCGGCCACGAGAACGTGCGCGTGCTCGACGTCCAGGACGTCGCGTCGGCCGAGGGCGCGCGCGGTGTGGTGCGCGTGGTGTGCTCGCTGGAGCCGGGGCAGGAACTCGGGCCGCTGGAGTCGTCCAACTCCCGGCAGGGTTACGTGCTGTGCACCGGTGACGACCCGGAGGACGCGGTCGCGAACGCCGAGGCCGCTCGTCGCCTGGTGCGGGTGAAGGTGGAACCGCTGGCATGACCAGGACCGCACCGCCGCCCGTCGACAGCGCCTACACGCGCCGGGCGACGACCTACGTCGTCACGCACTACCTGCTGGTGTACCTGGGGTACTACGGCGTGGTGTCCACGCTGGTGGTCGCGTTGACGGCGGCCTCGTTCAACACGGCGCAGATCGCGGCGCTGGTCGTGGTGTTCTCGCTCACCAACAAGATCGCGAACATCCCGCTGGCGCCGTGGCTCGACCGCATGCCGGCCGCGCAGTCGGTGCTGCTCGGCTGTTCGATGGCGGGCGTGGGCTTCGTGAGCCTCCGCTTCTCCTCCGGCATGACGATGACCGTGCTGTCGCTCGCGTTCGCCGGCGCGGGCATCTCGATCAACGCGCTGGCGACCAAGCAGCTCGCGGCCGCGGCCAGCGACCGGATCGCCAACCACTCCACGCTGTTCTCGCTGATCAGCATGGGTGTGAACATCGCGGCCGCGGTCGCGGCGCCGGTCGCGCTGTTCTTCGTCGACCGCGAGATGCACGACCAGGTGCTGCTGGCCATCGCGGCGATCTACGTGGCCGCCGGCGTCGTGGCGTTCCTGCGGCGCGACACCGTGCGGACGCGGCGGACCACCAAGGCCACCTCGTTCCGCAGGTACCTGGACGTGCTGGTGGAGCCGGGGATGCGCCGGTTCCTGCTGATCAACTCGTTCTACTGGATCATCTACGGCCAGCTGTTCACCGTGCTGGCGGTGTACGTCTCGTCCACGCTGGGGTCACCGAGGCTGCTGGGCTGGCTCTACACGGGCAACGCGCTGCTGGTGGTGTTCCTCCAGCTGTTCGTCACCCGCTTCGCGAACAGGGTCGCCAAGGGCAGGGCCCTCACCATCGTGGTGCTGTCGTACGGGCTGTTCGCGGTGTCGTTCCTGACGCCGCAGCTGGTGCCGGGCTACCTCGGCGCGGTCCTGTTCGTCGTGCTGTTCACGATCGCCGAGATGATGTTCGTGCCGAGCGGTGACGTGCTGATCGTCGGCCTGATCAACCCGGAGAGCCGGGCCGTGGGGTACAGCCTGTTCGCCATCAGCACCGCGCTGGGCGAGGCGCTGGGCTCCGGTGCCGGTGTCGCCGCGTACCGCTACCTGGTCGACCAGGGCCGGGGCGGCTGGTTCTGGGTGGCCGCCGCGGGGCTCGCCGTGGTGTTCGCCGTGATCACCCAGAGCTTGCGGGGCACGTCCCTGGCGGGCAAGTGATGGTTTGATCGACGCATGGTTGAGGTGAGCCCGTTGCGTCAGGACGATCGAGCGGCATGGGAGGTGCTGGCCCGCGCGTACAAGGACTTCTACGACACCGAGGTGCCGGACACCGGGTACGACGAGGCGTGGCGCCGTCTCGGGGAGGGCACGGAGCTGTTCGGCTTCGCGGCCCGGCTGGACGGTGAGGTGGTGGGCATCGTGCACTACCTGTTCCACGCCAACGTCTGGTCGCCCGGCGCGTGCTACCTCCAGGACCTGTACGTGGACGAGAGGGCGCGGGGCCACGGTGCGGCACGCGCCCTCATCGAGCGGGTGGCGCGGGAGACCGAGGAGCGCGGGCTGTCGCGGCTGTACTGGAACACGAAGCAGGACAACGCCCTCGCCAGGGCGCTCTACGACAAGGTGGCCAGGTTCCGGGGTTTCATCACCTACGAGTACAAGTTCGACTGACACCGCACGCGAGAGGCCCTCGACCGCACTGGTCGAGGGCCTCTCGCGCTGGTCGCGGGTGACCGCGCCGCACCGGCCTCGGGGTCAGCGCGGCGACGCCGAGAACGGGTCCGCCATGCCGACGACCACCTTGCGCGCGCCCGTGAACGGGGCACGGCCGTGCGCGGCGAGCATGTTGTCGAGCAGCAGGACGTCCCCCTCCCGCCACGGGAACTCGATCATCTCCGCGTCGTAGGCCGCGCGCAGCTCGTCGAGCACGTGCGGCTCGATCTCGGCACCGTCGCCGTAGTAGGTGTTGTTCGGCAGGTTGTCGGCGCCGAGCGCGTCGGTCAGCGCCGCCGCCATGTCCGCGCCGAGCGTGGAGACGTGGAAGAACGTGATGTGGTTGAACCACACCCATTCCCCGGTCCTCGGGTGCTGGGACACCGCGGTGCGGTGCTGCCTGGTGCGCAGCTCCCGCGCGGAGCGCCACTCGGTCTCGATGCCGTTGGCCGCGCAGTACCGGTCGACCTCGGCCGGGTCGTCGGTCTGGAACGCCTCCTGCCAGCTCAGGCCGAGGCCCGAGCCGAAGTTGCGCACGTAGAGGTAGCCGCGTTCGGCGAAGTCGTCCCTGATGCGGGCCGGGATCCGGTCGTGCACGCGGCGGCAGTCCGCGATCGGCGTCATGCCGCCCCCGCTCGCCGCGGTGAGGCAGCAGAAGCAGATCCGCAGCGGCCAGACGAGGTTGTAGGACTGCTCGTTGTGCAGGTAGATCCGCTCGTGCGACGGGTGGTCGGTCGAGGTGAACACGTTGCCGTGCACCGCGTGCCGCGGCGAGGAGCGCTCGACGTAGTCCAGCGGCTCGCCGCAGACGGTCCGGACGACCCGCTCGAACGCCTCCGCCGTGACGCCGCCGAACCCGCGCAGCAGCACGGCGCCGTAGGTCGAGACCCGGTCCTGGAGCAGGTCGCGGGCGTCGGACGCCCAGTCCACCAGGTCGGGGGGCGATCCGACCGGCTCGACGACCAGCGGCATCGTCCGTCCGTCGACCAGCAGTCCCTCGGTGATCTCCAGCCCGGCGGTGGTGTGCTCAGCCATGGCAGTCCTTCCCGGCCGCCGCCCGTGGCGCGCGGCAGTGGTGGTCGAGTCCTCGTCGGGTGCCGCCGCTAGGAGCGCTGGGCTCCGGGCAGACCGCGCGGCAGCGACCAGGTGAGCAGGAGTGCGGCCACGGTGACGCCCGTGACCACCCAGAACGTGACGCCGAAGGCTTCGGCGCCGCCCGAGCCGATCTGCGACTGGAGCACGACGGCGAACAGGGCGGCGCCGAACGAACCGCCCACCCGTTGCAGGATGTTCATCGCGGAGGAGGCGCGCGGGATCGCCGAGTCGGGCAGACCGCCCTGGAACACCGCGGCCATCAGCGGGCTCACCGCGAGACCGAGTCCGGCGCCGCGCACCAGGAGCGCCAGCCACAGCAGCACGGGGTGCGGGTCGGACGGCAGCAGGGCGAACACCAGGGTGGCCAGCGACATCACCGAGAGACCGGCCAGCATCGCGGGGCGCGGACCGAGCTTGTCGGACAGCTTCCCGCCCAGGAACAGCATGAGCAGCATGCCGACGCCGTGCGGCGCGACGTCGAGACCGGCCTGGAGCGCGGTGTGTCCCCGCGCCTGCTGGAAGTACAGCGGGAACAGGTAGACCGCGCCGTAGAGGATCGTCCCGCAGACGACCATCATCGCGGACAGCGTCCAGAACCACCGGGACGAGAACAGCCGCAGGTCGATGATCGGCGTCACCGTGGTGCGCAGCGCGTGCACGACGTAGCCCCCCAGCAGGGCGAGCCCGCCGATCACGGAGACCAGCACGGCGGTCGAGGTCGCGCCCGAGGTCGGCACCCGCGACAGCCCGTAGACCAGCAGCGCCAGGCCTGGCGAGAGCAGCATCAGGCCGACGACGTCGAGCGTCTTGTCCCCCGCACCCTCGTCCGCGGGCAGCATCCGGGCCGCGATCACGCCCGCGACCAGGCAGATCGGCAGGTTGATGTAGAAGATCCACCGCCACCCGACGGTGTCCACCAGCAGGCCGCCCAGCGTGGGGCCGAACACCGAGGCGAACTGGGTCGGGATCGTCACCAGCGCCATCAGCCTGCCGACCCTGGTCGGACCGGCCGCGCGGGCGAGGATCATCTGCGCGAGCGGCACGATCATCCCGCCCCCGAAGCCCTGCACGACGCGGAACGCGATGAGCGAACCCGCCGACCAGGCCAGCCCGCACAGCAGCGAGGCACCGACGAACAGGCCCAGTGCGGACAGCCACATGGTCTTCGCGCCGAACCGGTCCACCGCCCACCCCGTCACCGGGATGACGGTCGCGATGCCGAGCAGGTAGCCGGTGATGATCCACTGGATGGTCGACACCGGCGTCGCGAAGTGCGCGCCTATGCCGTTGAGCGCCACGGAGACGATGGTCGCGTCCAGCGCGGCCGTGAAGGTGCCCACCGCGATGACGGCACCGAGCACGACCAGGCGGCGGTCGATCCGCTCGACCTCCGACACATCACTTGGCATGGTGGCATCTCCCCAGAGTCACTTGTAGACACCATGGCGGGTCACCGCCCGTACGTCAACACTCTTGCGCGGAGCCGAAAACACCCCTTCGGCTCGGGTGCGAACCCTGGTGTTGTTGTGCCATAGTCGGAAAGAAGCCGCGGTTCCACCGAACCCGGCGACACTGGGGCAACTACTGGGGAGTAGCAACCTTTCGCCGTGGCAGTGCCACGTGGAACGCCGTCGACGACGCACGCCTTGACGACGGTCCCGAGAAAGGATCGTCATGCACGACAGGCCTAGACCATCCGCGGCACAACTGTCCACAATGGACTTGAGTGATCCGGGGACGCACGCCGAGAACGACCTCACCGACGCGTGGCGGGAGCTTCGGGCCGAACAGCCCGTGCACTGGCACGCCCGGTCCGGTGGCAGGAGGGGGTTCTGGGTGTTGAGCCGGTACGACGCCGTGCTCGCGCTGCACCGCGACGACCGCTTCACCTCCGGGCGGGGCAACGTGCTCGACACGCTGCTGGCGGGCGGGGACTCCGGCGCGGGCAGCATGCTGCCGGTGACCGACGGGCCCCGGCACGCGGCCCTGCGGCGGTTGCTGCTCAAGGCGTTCACCCCGCGCGCGCTCGACGCGATCGGGGACCAGGTCCGCAAGACCACCCGCGGGCTGCTCGACGACGCGCTCGCCGCGGGCGAGGTCGACTTCGCGCTCGACGTGGCCGCGCACGTCCCCCTCGCCACGATCTGCGACCTGCTGGGCGTCCCCGAGGAGGACCGGCGGTTCATCCTCGACCAGACCAAGCAGGCGCTGGGCTCCGAGGAGGGCGGGCACTCGGCCGACGACTCCTGGCTGGCGAAGAACGAGATCCTGCTGTACTTCGCCGAACTGGCCGCGCAGCGGCGCGACGTCCCGCACGCCGACGTGGTGAGCCTGCTGGCGACCGCGCAGGTCGACGGCGTGGACCTCAGCGACGCGGACGTGGTCCTCAACTGCTACAGCCTGATCCTCGGCGGCGACGAGACCACCAGGCTGACCATGACCGGCGGCGTGCTCGCGCTGATCGAGCACCCCGACCAGTGGCGTGCCCTGCGCGCCGGTGACGTCGGGCTCGACGAGGCCGTCGAGGAGGTCCTGCGGTGGACCACCGCGACCACCCACCTCGGCCGCACCGCGCTGGTGGACACCGAGATCGACGGCGTGACGATCGCCGAGGGCGACGTCGTCACCGGCTGGACCTCCTCGGCCAACCGCGACGAGCGCGTGTTCACCGACCCCGACCGGCTCGACCTCGGCCGCAAGCCCAACCGGCACCTGGCGTTCGGGCACGGCCCGCACTTCTGCCTCGGTGCCCACCTCGCACGCGTGGAGATCGGTGTGCTGCTCGACGAACTGCGCTCGTCCGTCCGCTCCGTGCGGCAGACCGGCGCCCCCAGGTACTTCCACTCCAACTTCCTCTCCGGCGTGAGCAGCCTGCCGGTGGCGCTGGAGGCCGTCCGATGACCGACCTCATCACCCTCTTCGAGGCGCGGGTCGACGCGGACCCCGAGCGGACCGCCGTGGAGTTCGGCCCCTGGACGTGGACCTACGGCGACCTGGACGCGCGCGCCAACCGGCTGGCCAACCACCTGGTCGAGGCCGGGGTGGCCCGCGGCGCGTTCGTGGGGATCTGCACCGACCAGCGGTCGGACATGGTGGTCGCCGCGCTCGCGATCCTCAAGGTGGGCGCGGTGTACGTGCCGCTGGACGTCACCTACCCCGCCGAGCGCCTCGCCTGGATGGTGCGCGACGTCGGCCTCGCCGCCGTGGTGACCCAGCGCAGGTTCGCCGATCTGCTGCCCGCCACCGGGACCGCCGTCGTGCGGCTGGACGTGGACGGGCCGCGGATCGCCGCGGCGTCGCCCGCGCGCCCCGGCGGCCAGTCGGCGACCACCCCGGTCTGCCTGATGTACACCTCCGGCTCGACCGGGCTGCCCAAGGGCGTGCTGGTACCGCAGCGGGGCGTGGTGCGGCTCGTCGTGGACGCCTGCTACCTCACCGTCTCACCGGTCGACCGGGTCGCGTTCGCGGCGCACTTCTCCTTCGACGCCGCGCTGCTGGAGGTGTGGGGCGCGCTGCTGAACGGCGCGTGCCTGGTGGGGCTGCCCAAGGACGTCCTGGTCTCCCCGCGCGACCTGGCCCGGTTCGTCCGGCGCACGCGGATCAGCACGATGTTCCTGACCACGTCGCTGTTCAACGAGGTGGTGCGGGCGGACGCGACCGCGCTGGCGACGGTCGCGCGGCTCCTGGTCGGCGGTGAGGCCGCCGACCCGGACGCGATGCGCGCCGCGCTCGCCCACCACGGCGGCGGGGAGCTGCTGAACTGCTACGGCCCCACCGAGGCCACGACGTTCGCGGCCGTGCACGAGGTCACCGCGGTCGACCCCGGCGCCCGGTCGGTCCCGATCGGCACGGCCATCGACGAGACCGTCCTGCACGTGCTGGACGAGCGGATGCGGCCGGTCCCGGACGGCACGACCGGCGAGCTGCACATCAGCGGCTCCGGCGTCGCGCTCGGGTACTGGCGGCGGCCCGCCCAGACGGCGCTCGCGTTCGTGCCCGACCCGTTCGCCGGGGACGGCAGCCGGATGTACCGGACCGGCGACCTGGTGACCCGACGGCCCGACGGCGTCCTGGAGTTCGTCGGCAGGGTGGACGACCAGGTCAAGGTCCGCGGGTTCCGGATCGAGCTCGGCGAGGTCGAGAACGCCCTGCGCGCGCACCCGGCGCTCGACGCGGTCGTCGCCGCGGTGCGCGAGGAGCGGCCGGGCGACAAGCGGCTGGTCGCGTACCTGCTGCCCGGCGCGCGGGCGGCCGAGCACGTGCCCGCCACCGAGCTGTGGCGCACGCTGTTCGACGAGACCTACGCGGGGCCGGGTGCCGGTGGTCCCGGCATCGACGCGACCCGCTGGACCAGCAGCTACGGCAAGCCGTTCAGCGAGCTGGAGATGGAGGAGTGGCGGCTGAGCACGCTGCCCCTGCTGCGCGGGCTGCCGCACGACAGCGTGCTGGAGATCGGCTGCGGCGCGGGCAACGTGGCGCGCGACCTCGCGGCCGAGACCCGGCGCTACGTCGCGACCGACTTCTCCGCGTCGGCGCTGGAGCGGTTCCGCACCCGGATGTCGCGGGACGGCCAGCGGATCGACCAGCTGGAGCTGGTGCTCACGGCCGCGGACGACCTGTCCGGGATCGACCCGGACCCCGTCGACATGGTGCTGCTGGAGTCCGTCGTCCAGTTCTTCCCCGACCTCGACCACCTGCTGCGGGTGCTGACCGACGTCACCTCCCGCGTCCGCGACGGCGGCGTCGTCGTGGTCGCCGACGTGCGCAACCTGGCCCTGCTGGAGCACTTCCACGACTCGGTCGGCGACGACCCGGAGTTGGAGGACGAGCTGGTCGTGCACCCCGCGTGGTTCCGGGCGCTGCCGGGTCTCCTCGACCGGATCGGCCACGTCGAGGTGCGGCACAAGCGCGGCACCGTCGCCAACGAGCTGACCCGCTACCGCTACGACGTGGTGCTGCACGTGGCCCCGGCCTCGGCGGCCGAACCGGTCGAGTGGCTGGACTGGTCCGACGTGGGTGACCTGGAGCGACTGGCCGCGCTGGTGGCGGGCACGCGCCTGCTCGCCGTGGCCCGCGTGCCCAACGCGCGGCTGACGGCGGGCGGGGTGGAACCCGAGGACCTGTGGGTGCTCGCCGAGGGCGCGGGCCGCACGGTCGACGTGCTGCTGTCCGATGTGGACGCGATGGACGTCGTCTTCTCCCCCGCCACCGAGCCGCGACCGCTGGTGGCGCAGCGAGAACTCGACCGGCCGGACGTCCTGGCCAACGAGCCGCGCGCGGGCAGGCTGCGCCGCAGGCTGCCCGCGCTGGTGCGCGAACTGGCGCGGACCGCGCTGCCGCCGCAGATGGTGCCGAGCGCGTTCGTCGTGGTGGACCGGTTCCCGTTGTCCCCCACCGGCAAGGTGGACCGGGCGGCACTGCCCGCACCGGGCAGGACGGCCGCGGCGGAGGTCGCGCGGTCGACCCGGGGCGCGGTGGAGGACCTGATCGCGCGCATGTGGTCGGAGGTGCTCGGCGTCGACGAGGTCGGCGTGCACGAGAACTTCTTCGACCTCGGCGGGCACTCGCTGCTCGCGACCCAGGTGGTGTCGCGGATGCGCACCGCGTTCTCGGTCGACCTCCCGCTGCGCGAGATGCTGGACGGCCCCACCGTGGCCGGCCTGGCCGAGGTCGTGCGCGGCCTGGCGGGCACGGGTCGTGGCAGGAGGCTGCCCGCGGTGCGGGCGAGGCGGCACGAGGGCGCGAGCGCGCCGTCGTTCGGGCAGGACCGGTTCTGGTTCCTGGACCGGCTCCAGCCCGGCAACGCGCTCAACAACCTGGCGCTGGGCTTCCGGCTGCGGGGCGCGCTCGACGTCGACGCGCTGCGGTCCGCGCTGGACGTGCTCGTCGCCCGGCACGAGGCCCTGCGGACCGGCTTCCAGACCGTGGACGGCGGCCCGAGGCAGGTCGTCGTGGAGCCGGTCCCGATCGTGCTGCCGATCGTGCCGCCGGGCGAGGACCTCGACGCGACCCTCAGGGCGGAGGCGCGCAGGCCGTTCGACCTCACCGCCCCGCCGCTGGTGCGCGCACTGCTGGTGGCCATGGGCGAGCGGGACCACGTCCTGCTGATCACCGTCCACCACATCGTGTCCGACGGCTGGTCGCTCGGCGTGTTCTACCGCGAGCTGGCCGCCGCGTACGCGGGCGAGGCGCTGCCGGACGCGCCGCCGGTGTCCTACCGGGACTTCGCGGACTGGCAGCGGGACCGGATGACCGGCGACGTGCTGGCGGGCCAGCTCGCCTACTGGCGGGAGCAGCTGGCCGGGGCGCCGGAGCTGCCCGCGCTGCCGACCGACCGGCCGCGTCCGGCCGCGCAGTCCTTCCGGGGCGCGACCCACCGGTTCACGCTGGCGCCGGACCTGGTGTCCGCGCTGGAGGAACTGGCCAGGCGCCGGGAGGCGACCCTGTTCATGGTGCTGCTGGCGGCGGTCAAGGCCGTGCTGCACCGCTACACCGGCGAGCACGACGTGGTGCTCGGCACCCCCATCGCCAACCGGCTCCGACCGGAACTCGAAGGGGTGCTGGGGTTCTTCGTCAACACGCTGGTGCTGCGCACGTCACTGGCGGGCGACCCGACGTTCGACGACCTGGTCGACCGGGTGCGCGAGACGGCGCTGTCCGCCTACGCCCACCAGGAACTCCCGTTCGAGAAGCTGGTCGACGAGCTGGCACCCGCCCGCGACCTGAGCTACCCGCCCCTGGTGCAGGTGCTGTTCGCCCTCCAGAACACCCCCGGCGAAGGTCTGCGGCTGCCGGGGCTCGACGCGGAACCCGTGCACGTCGACCGCCGCGCGACCCAGTTCGACCTGGTGTTCTCGCTGGAGCAGGAGAGCGGCGGCGGCATCACCGCGACCATCGAGTACAGCACCGACCTGTTCGACGAGGCCACCGTGGTGCGGCTGGCCGGGCACCTGCGGACGCTGGCGGCCGGTGTCGCGTCCACTCCGGGCGCACCGATCTCGGCGCTCCCCCTGCTCACCGAGGAGGAGCACGCCCAGATCGCCGGGCTCAACGACACGGCCGCGTCCGACGACGGTCCGCGGCTGCTGCACCAGCTCGTCGAGGCGCAGGTCCGGCGCACGCCGGAGGCCACCGCGCTGGTGCACGAGGGCGAGAGCCTCACCTACGCGGAGCTGGACGCGCGCGCCAACCGCGTGGCCCGGTGGCTGAGGTCGCGCGGGGTCGGGCCGGAGAAGGTCGTCGCCGTCCTGCTGCCGCGCTGCCTCGACCTGCCGGTGGCGCTGCTCGCGGTGCTCAAGGCGGGCGGGGCGTACCTGCCGATCGACCTCGCCTACCCCGAGGAGCGGCGCGCGTTCATGCTCGCCGACTCGCGGGCGACCGTCGTGCTCACCGAGTTCGGGACCGCGCTCGACGAGGCCGTCGCGGGCCTGCCGGACGAGGACCCGCGCACCAGGGTCGACCCGGCGAACCCGGCGTACGTCATCTACACCTCCGGCTCCACCGGGCGTCCCAAGGGCGTCGTCGTGCCGCACTCGGGCGTGGTGAACCTGCTGGGCGACAGCACGTTCGCCGAGATGGTCCCGCGCGGCGAGCGGGCGAGCCTGTGGACGAGCACGAGCTTCGACGGGTCGGTCCCGGAGCTGTTCCTCGCCCTGGGCCGGGGTGCCGAGCTGCACGTCGTCCCCGAGCACCGGCGCACGGTGCCCGCCGACTTCGTGTCCTGGCTGGCCGAGCACGACATCAAGGCCGGGTACCTGGCGCCGTTCATGGTCGCCGAGGCCGCGAGCGCGCCCGCGCTGCCCGCGCTGCGCGGGCTGACGCTGGCGACCGAGCCGATCGCGGCGGGCACGTACGGCAGGCTCGCGGAGCGGCTGGACGGCTGCTACGTGGTCAACGCCTACGGCCCCACCGAGGCCAGCGTGGCGGCGAGCGCGTACGTGGTGCCGACTCCCCCGCCCGCCGACGGGATCCTGCCGATCGGCAGGCCGCTGCGCAACGTCCGGCTGCACGTCCTGGACGCGACCGGGGCGCCGGTGCCCGCCGGGGTGACCGGTGAGCTCTGGATCGCCGGTGCCGGACTGGCCCGCGGCTACCACGGCGACCCCGGTCTGACCGCGGACCGCTTCCGGCCCGACCCGTTCGGGCCGCCGGGCGGCCGGATGTACCGCACCGGCGACCTGGCCTGGCGCCGCGCGGACGGCGAACTCGTGTTCGCGGGCCGGGCCGACGACCAGGTGAAGCTGCGCGGGCTGCGGATCGAGCCGACCGAGGTGCAGGCCGCGATCGAGCGCCACCCCGGTGTGTCCGACGCGCACGTCACCGTCCACTCGGGGCGGTTGGTCGCCTACGTCGTCCCGGCGGACGGCACCGGTGTCGACGTGGACGACCTGCGGGCACGGCTCGCGGGGTCGCTGCCGCGGTTCCTGGTGCCGAGCCACTTCGTCGAGCTGGCCGCGCTCCCGCTGCTGCCCAACGGGAAGCTCGACCGCGAGCTGCTGCCCGCGCCGAGCACCGCGCGCTCCGGCAGGGGTCGCGCGCCCCGGACGGAGCTGGAGCGGCTGGTGGCGGGGATCTGGACCGACCTGCTCGGCGTCCGCGACCCGAGGGTCACGGACAACTTCTTCCGCGAGGGCGGGGAATCGCTCACCGCGGCCCGCGTCGTGGCACGGCTGTCGGCGGAGCTGGGGGTGGAGGTGCCGGTGCGGCTCGCGTTCGAGCACGAGACGCTCGGCGACCTGGCCGCCGCGGTCGCCGACGTGACCACCCGTCCGACGGCGTCGATCCCGCTGGTGCGGACGGCGCCGACCACGCTCGCGGAACTCGTCGCGGCCGACACGACCCGGAGGGCCTGACCATGGCGGAGCTGCGCAGCGCGAGACCGTCGTTCGGCCAGGAGCGGTTCTGGTTCCTGGAGAAGCTCGTACCCGGCAAGCCGGTGTACCACCTGCCGGTCGCCCTGCGGCTGCGCGGCGACCTCGACGTGGCCGGGGTGCACACGGCGCTCGCGGCGGTCGTCGCCAGGCACGAGTCGTTGCGCACCAGGTTCGTCGAGGTCGACGGCCGGGTCTACCAGGTGGTCGAGGACTCCGTCGGGGTGGAGCTGCCGACGGTGTCGGCGACCGAGGAGGAACTGCCCGCCCTGCTCACCGAGGCCGCGGCGGTCCCGTTCGCGCTCGACCGCGCGCCGCTGCTGCGGGCGCTGCTGGTGCGCCTGGCCGAGGACGACCACGTGCTGCTGGTGACGACGCACCACATCGTCTCCGACGCGGTGTCGCTGGAGGTGTTCCTCACCGAGCTGGGGGACGCCTACCGCGGCGCCACGTCGGCCCCGCCGCCGTTGCAGTACGTCGACTTCGCCGAGTGGCAGCGCGCCCGGCTGTCGGGGCCCGTGCTCGACGAGCACCTGGCGTTCTGGCGCGAACGGCTGGCGGGCGCGCCCGAGCTGCTCGAACTGCCGTCGGACCGGCCTCGACCGGCGACCCAGAGCTACGCGGGCGCCACCCACCGGTTCGACCTCGACCCCGCGCTGATGACCGCGCTGCGGGACCTGGGCACCGCCCGCGGGGCGACGCCGTTCATGACCCTGCTCGCCGGGTTCCTCGCCGTGCTGCACCGCTACACCGGCCGCACGGACCTCGTGGTGGGCACACCGGTGGCCAACCGCACCCTCCCCGAGCTGGAACGGCTCGTCGGCTTCTTCGTCAACACGCTGGTGCTGCGGACCTCGCTCGACGGCGACCCGTCGTTCGCCGAACTCCTCGACCGGGTGCGCGGCGACGCGCTCGACTCCTACCGGTTCGCGGACGTGCCGTTCGAGAGCCTGGTGGAGGCACTGGCCCCGCCGCGCGACCCCAGCCACTCCCCGCTGGTCCAGGTGCTGTTCGCGCTGCACGACTCGGCCGCGCTCACCCTGGCGCTGCCGGGGCTGCGCGTCGACCCGGTGCCCGTCGACAGCGGCGCCAGCCAGCTCGACCTCGCGCTCACCGTGGAGACCCGCGCGACCGGCTCCACCGGTGTCGTCGAGTACAACACCGACCTGTTCGACGAGGCGACGATCGTCCGGTTCGCCGGGCACCTGACGACGCTGCTCGCGGGCGCGGTCGCCGACCCCGACCGGCCGCTGTCCCTGCTGCCGCTGACGACGGCGGCCGACGCCGACGTGGTGCGAGCCCTCAACGCCACCGACCTCGACCACGCCCGCGACGCGCTGGTGCACGACCTGGTCGCGGAGCAGGCGCGGTCGCGACCGGACGCGCCCGCGGTCGTGTTCGGCTCCACGACGCTGACCTACCGGGAGCTGGACGAGCGGGCCAACCGGGTGGCACGGCACCTCGTCGAGCGCGGCATCGGGCCGGAAAGCCTGGTCGCGGTGGCGATGCGGCGTTCCCAGGACCTCCCCGTGGCGCTGCTCGGCGTGCTCAAGGCCGGTGGCGCCTACGTCCCCGTCGACCCCGAGTACCCGGTGCGGCGCAAGGAGTTCATGCTCGCCGACTCCGGCGCGTCCGTGGTGCTCACCGGGCTGGACGGCATCGGGGACCACCCCGCCGACGCCCCCGCCGTGCCGGTGCGGCCGGACAACCCGGCGTACGTGATCTACACGTCGGGCTCGACCGGCACGCCGAAGGGCGTGACCGTGCCGCACCGGACGCTGACGAACTTCCTGCACGCCATGGACGAGCACATCACCGCGGGCCCCGGATCGGTGTGGCTGGCGACGACGAGCGTCTCGTTCGACATCGCCGCGCTCGAACTGCTGTGGACGCTGGCCCGCGGCGTCACCGTCGTGGTGCAGGGCGACGCCCCGGTGCCCCCGGTGGACTTCAGCCTGTTCTACTTCGCCAGCGCCGACAGCGGCACCCACGACGCCTACCGGCTGCTCCTGGAAGGGGCGAAGTTCGCCGACCGCAACGGGTTCACCGGCGTCTGGACGCCCGAGCGGCACTTCCACCCGTTCGGCGGCCCCTACCCCAACCCCGCCGTCACGGGCGCGGCCATCGCCGCGGTGACCGACCGGATCGCCATCCGCGCGGGCAGCGTCGTGCTGCCGTTGCAGGACCCGCTGCGGGTCGCCGAGGAGTGGTCCGTCGTGGACGGTCTGTCCGGTGGGCGCGCGGAGGTGTCGTTCGCGTCGGGCTGGCTGGCCGACGACTTCGTGCTGGCGCCGGACAACCACGCCGACCGCAAGCGCGTGCTGGCCGAGGGCATGGCCACCGTGAGGGCGCTCTGGCGCGGCGAGGCGGTCACGCGGGTCAACGGGGCGGGCGAGGAGATCGAGGTCCGCACGCACCCCCGGCCGGTGACCGCGGAACTGCCGACGTGGCTGACCTCCGCGGGCGACCCCGCGACGTTCGAGGCCGCGGGCCGGGAGGGCGTCAACCTGCTCACCCACCTGCTCGGCCAGGACCTCGACGAGCTGGCGGTCAAGATCACCCGGTACCGCGAGGCGTGGACCGAGGCGGGGCACGCGGGCACCGGCAGGGTCGCCCTCATGGTGCACACCAGCGTCGACCGCGACCCCGAGGTGGTGCGCGAGCGGGTCCGCGAACCCTTCATCGCCTACCTGCGCAGCTCGCTCGGCCTGATCAAGCAGCTGCTCACCGGGCCGGACGGCCCGGTCGACCTCGACTCGGTGCCGCCTGCCGAGCTGGACGAGCTGCTGTCGGTGTTCTACGACCGCTACGCCACCGAGGCCGGTCTGTTCGGGTCGCCGGAGTCGTGCCGTCCGATGGTGGACCGGATCGTCGCCGCGGGCGTGGACGAGATCGCCTGCCTGATCGACTTCGGCATCGACGCCACGACCGTGCTGGAGTCGCTGCCGCGGCTGGACGAGCTCCGCGCGGCCTACGCCCGCACCGACGGGTCCGACGACACCGTGCCGACCCAGCTCGCCCGCCACGCCGTCACGCACGTGCAGTGCACGCCGTCGCTGGCGCTCGCGCTCACCGGCACGGACGCCGGGCTCAGCGCGTTCCGCGGGCTCGACCAGCTCGTGATCGGCGGCGAGGCGTTCCCCGCCGCGCTCGCCACCCGGCTGGCCGAGTCCGGGCAGCGCGCCGTGCTCAACGCGTACGGGCCCACCGAGACCACGATCTGGTCCACCCTGCACCCGGTGGACCCGGCCGCGGGCGCACCGCCGATCGGGCGGCCCATCGCCAACACCCGCGTCCACCTCGTCGACGCGGCGGGCGAGCCCGTCCCGGTCGGCGTGCCCGGTGAGCTGCTGATCGGCGGCGAGGGCGTGGTGCGCGGCTACTGGGGCAGGCCGGGGCTGACCGCCGACCGCTTCGTCCCGGACCCGTTCGGGCCGCCGGGCCAGCGGCTCTACCGCACCGGGGACATCGCGGTGCTGCGGCCGGACGGCGTGCTGGAGTACCGGGGACGCGCCGACGGCCAGGTGAAGCTGCGCGGCAGGCGGATCGAGCTCGGCGAGGTCGAGTCCGCGATCGAGGCGAGCCCCGACGTCGACCAGGCCGTGGTGCGCGTCGCGGACGAGGGCACCGACCGCGCCGCGCTGGTGGCCTACGTGAAGCCGCGCGGCGGCGTGGACGCGGGCGACGACCCCGAGCTGGTCGCGCTGCCGACCGGCGGGGTGCTCGCGACGGTGGACCGCCGGGGCGCCGCCGAGCTGCACCAGGAGATCTTCGTCAACGAGGAGTACCTCGACGGCTTCCTGCGGCTGTGGGACGGCGCCGTCGTGGTCGACGCGGGCGCCAACGTCGGCGCGTTCACGCTGTTCGCCCACCGGCGGTGCAGGCCCGCGCGGATCATCGCGGTCGAGCCGATCCCGCCGACGTTCGCCCGGCTGGAGAAGACCGTGCGCGCCAACGGCATCGACGCCGTCCTCGTCAACGCCGGGCTGGCCGCCGAACCGGGAACGGCGTCGTTCACGCACTACCCGGAGCTGACCGGGCTGTCGGGCCGGTACGCCGACCCGGTCGCCGACCGCGAGCGGGCGGCCGTGCTGTTCGACGGGCCGGAGCGGGACGTGGAGCAGTTCCTGGACCAGCGCTACCGCAACGAGTCCTACGACTGCGCGCTCACCACGCTGTCCGAGGTGGTCCGCGAGCACGCGCTCGACCGGATCGACCTGCTGAAGATCGACGTCGAGCGCGCGGAGATGGACGTGCTCGACGGCCTGTCGGACACCGACTGGGACCTGGTGCGCCAGGTCTGCGTCGAGGTCGAGGGCGACGACCGGCGCGACGAGGTGCTGGCCGTGCTGACCAAGCGCGGGTTCGAGACGCACTCGCTGGTGCTGCTGGACGCGCTGGAGGTCTCCATCGTGCACGGTCGCCGCGCGGGCCTGCCCGCGCGGCCCGCGACCCGCGCCGACGCGCCCCTGGACCTCGCGGCGCTGCGGACTCGGCTCGCGGACGCGCTGCCGGGGTACCTGGTGCCCGAGCGGTTCGTGGCCGTGGCGGGTTTCCCGCTCACCCCCAACGGCAAGGTGGACCGGCGCGCGCTGGCCGCGACACCCACCGCACCGCCACCCGCGCGGGCTCCCGTCGCACCCCGCGGCGACCTGGAGCGGAGGCTGGCGGCGGTGTGGTCGTCCGTGCTCGACGTCGACTCGATCGGCGTGCACGACAACTTCTTCGACGCGGGCGGCAACTCGCTGCTGCTCATCAGGGTGCACGCGAAGCTGGCGGAACTGGGCGCCGGAGCCCCCCGGCTCGTCGACCTGTTCTCGCACCCCACCATCGCCTCGCTGGCCGCCTCGATGGAGGGCGCGGCCCCCGTGGCGCACGAGGACATCGAGGACATCGAGGACCGGCGCTCCGGCCGCAGCCGGTTCCTCCAGCGCAGAAGGGGAGGTTCCGGTGCTTGACGACGACCTGATCGCCATCGTCGGGATGGCGGGCCGGTTCCCCGGCAGCCCCTCGGTGGCCGAGTTCTGGGCCAACAGCCTGGCGGGCGCCGAAGGGGTGTCGTTCTACGGCCGCGACGAGCTGATCGAGGCGGGGGAACCCGCCGAGCTGGTCGACGATCCCGCCTACGTCCCGGCGAGCGCCCCGCTGGCCGACCACGACCGGTTCGACGCGGAGCTGTTCGGCTACAGCCCGCGCGAGGCGCGCGTGATGGACCCGCAGCAGCGGGTGTTCCTGGAGTCGGCGTGGGAGGCGCTGGAGGACGCGGCCTGCGACCCCGACCGGCTGCGCGCCAGGATCGGCGTGTTCGCGGGCACCGGCATGACCCGCTACCTGTGGCAGAACGTCGTGCCCGCGCTGGGGTCCTCGCTCAACCCGCTGGAAGCCAGGCTGCTCAACGACAAGGACTTCCTGGCCACCACCACGAGCTACAGGCTGAACCTGCGCGGTCCGAGCGTGAACGTGCAGACCGCGTGCTCCACGTCCCTGGTCGCGGTGCACCTGGCCGCGCAGAGCCTGCTGTCGCACGAGTGCGACCTGGCGCTGGCGGGCGGCGTCACGATCGAGCTGCCGCACCGGGTCGGGTACCTCTACCAGGAGGGCGGCGTCAACTCGCCGGACGGGCACTGCCTGCCGTTCGACCACCGCGCCGCCGGGTGCGTCGGCGGCAGCGGCGTCGGGGTCGTCGTGCTGCAACGGCTCGGCGAGGCGAGGGCGCAGCACCGCCGCGTGCACGCCGTCCTGCGCGGGTCGGCGGTCAACAACGACGGCTCCGGCAAGGTCGGCTTCACCGCGCCCAGCGTGACCGGGCAGGCCGCCGTGGTCCGCGACGCGCTGTTCATCGCCGAGGCCAAGCCGGAGAGCATCGGGTACGTCGAGACGCACGGCACCGGCACGCCCATCGGCGACCCGATCGAGGTCGAGGCGCTGCGCGGGGCGTTCGACGGGGTGGCCGCGGGCAGCGTCGCGCTCGGCTCGACCAAGGCGTCCATCGGACACCTGGACGCGGCGGCGGGCATCGCCGGGCTGATCAGGGCCGTGCTGGCGGTGCGCGAGGGCGTGCTGCCGCCCAGCCCGTACTTCGAGGCCCCGAACCCGCTGCTGGAACTGGACGGCTCACCGTTCTACCTGCCGACGACGGCCACGGCGTGGCCGGGGGGCGACACCCCGCGCCGGGCCGGGGTGAGCTCGTTCGGCATGGGCGGCACCAACGCGCACGTCGTCGTCGAGCAGCCCCCGGCGGTGCCCGACAGCGCGCCGGACGTGCCCGGCAGGCAGCTCCTGGTGCTCTCCGCGGCGAGCGAGCGGTCGCTGGAGGCGTGGCGGCTGCGGCTGGCCGACGCGGTCCCGGACAGCGGGCTCGCGGACGTCGCGCACACGCTGGCGACCGGCCGCCGCCGCCTGCCGCACCGGCTGGCCGTGGTGGCCGACTCCCCGGAGCAGGCCGTCGACCGGCTGCGCGACGTGAGCGCGCGGCGCATCCGGATCGCGGGCGACCCGCCCTCGGTGGTGTTCCTGTTCCCCGGACAGGGCGCGCAGCGGCCGGGGATGGCCGCGGGCCCGCACCGGGTGGCGCCGGTGTTCCGCACCGAACTGGACCGGTGCGTGGAGCTGTTCGAGCGGCAGGGCGTCGCCCTGCGGGACCCGCTGCTGGACGCGGGCTCCGACCCGGACGCCCTGCGGCGCACCGATCTCGCCCAGCCCGCGCTGTTCGCGCACTCCTACGCGCTGGCGCGGCAGTGGGAGCACTGGGGTGTCGCGCCGGCCGCGATGGCGGGACACAGCGTCGGCGAGTACGTCGCCGCCTGCCTGGCCGGTGTGCTCGACCTGCCCGACGCCGTGCGGCTGGTGGCCAGGAGGGGCGCGCTGATGGCGGCGCTGCCCGCCGGGTCGATGCTCGCCGTCGCGCTGCCCGAGGACGAGGCGGTCGCGCTGCTGACCGACGGCGTGGAGCTGGCCGCGGTCAACGGACCCCGGCAGTGCGTGCTGTCCGGCCGGACCGACGCGATCGAGCGGCTGCACGGGACCCTGTCGGCGAACGGCGTGCGCTGCAAGGTGCTGGAGACCTCGCACGCGTTCCACTCGGCGATGCTCGACCCGGTGCTGGAGCGGTTCGAGCAGGAGGTGCGCCGGACCCCGCTCCGGCCGCCGTCGATCCCGTTCGCCTCCTGCGTCACGGGAGCGCTCATCGAACCGGGCCAGGCGACCGACCCGGCCTACTGGGCGCGCCAGGCACGCCGGGCGGTCCGCTTCGGCGACGCCCTCGACCTGCTGGCCGCCGATCCCGGCACGCTGTTCATCGAGGTCGGCGCGGGCCGGGGCATGGCGGAACTGGCGCGCAGGCACCTGCGGGCACTCCGGCACGCGCCGATCAGCTCACTGCCGCTCACCGGCGGCGACCACGACGAGCACCTGCTGGCGGCGCTGGGCCAGGCCTGGGAGCACGGCGTCGACGTCGACTGGACGGCGGTGCACGGGGACGGGCCCCGGCGCGTCGCGGCGCTCCCCGGATACCCGTTCACCCGCAAGCGGCACTGGATCACCGCACCCGGCAGGTCGTCGACCGCGACGGCCCCGGTCGACGAGCCCGCACCGGTGGTGGCCACGACCGGGCGGGCCACCACGACCGAGGCCGAGGCCATCGTGATCGCGGTGTTCCGGGAGGCGTTCGGCGTGGACGACATCGGCCCCCAGGACGACTTCTTCGGCCTCGGCGGGACCTCGCTGCTGGCCGCGGAGGTGGTGCACCGGCTGCGGAAGCGGTTCGCCGTCGAGTTCCCGGTGCGCTACCTGTTCGAGGCGCCGGGCGTGGCGGACCTGGCCGCGCTGATCAGCGGCACCGACCAGGGCGACACCGAGGAGGACCTCGACGCGCTCGTCGCCGAGCTGTCCGCGCTGCCCGACCACGAGATCGCCCACCTGCTCGCCGACGGCACGGACGGAGCAACGCCATGACGCGGACCCTGCGGCAGCGGCTCGCGGCCCTGACGCCCGCGGAACGGGCCGCTCTCACCGAGCGGCTGCACACCCGCTCGGCGAAACCGGCCAGGACGCTGGACTTCAGCCTCTTCTACTTCGCCAACGCCGCCGAGGACGAGCCCCGGTACCGGTTCCTGCTCGACACGGCCGCGCTGGCCGACAGACTCGGCTTCACCGCGGTGTGGACGCCGGAACGGCACTTCCACTCCTTCGGCGGCCTCTACCCGAACCCGTCCGTGCTCAGCGCGGCGCTCGCGATGGCCACCGAACGGGTGCGGATCCGCGCGGGCAGCCTCGTGCTGCCGCTGCACCACCCGATCCGGGTCTGCGAGGACTGGTCGGTCATCGACAACCTGTCCGGCGGACGCGTCGGCCTGTCGTTCGCCACGGGCTGGCACGGCACCGACTTCGCGCTCGCCCCCGACCACTACGAGGACCGCCGCGAGCGGACGTGGGACGCGATCGACGTGGTGCGCAAGCTGTGGCGCGGCGAGACCGTGGACTTCCCCGGTCCCGGCGGGACCACCGTGACGCCCACCCCGTTCCCCCGCCCCGTCCAGCCGGAACTGCCGGTGTGGGTCACGGCGTCCGGCAACCCGGACAGCTTCACCAAGGCGGGCGAGCTCGGCGCGAACGTGCTGTCGGCGCTGATCGGCCAGTCGCCCGAACACCTGGCCGCCAACATCGCCCGCTACCGCGCCGCCCGCGCCGCGCACGGGCACGACCCGGACGCGGGCACCGTGACCGTGATGCTGCACGCCTACCTCGACCGGGACGCGACGGCCGCTCGGGACCTGTGCGCGGCACCGCTGCGCGAGTACCTGCGCGGCTACCTCGAACAGCAGCGGGACATGGTCGGCGACCAGGACCCGGAGGTCGACGTCGAGGCGCGGCTGGACTTCGCCTACGAGATGTACTCCACGCAGACCGCGCTGATCGGCTCGCCGGACACCGTCCGCCCGCTGCTGGCCCGGCTGGGCGACGCGGGCGTGGACGAGATCGCCTGCCTGGTGGACTTCGGCGTCCCGCTGGACAGGGCGGTCGAGAGCATCCACCTGCTGGCGGGGGTGAAGGACGGCCAGACGGCCACCACCGCGCCGGTCACCACCGCACCGCTGGGCATCGACCAGGACCGCATGCGCAGGCTGGAACTGGCCAACCCCGCCGGTCCGGCCAACTACGTCACCACGGGGCTGCGGATCCGCGGACCGCTGCGCGCCGACGCGCTGGACGACGCGCTGCGGTTCGTCGGCGGCAGGCACGAGGCGCTGCGCACCACGTTCGACACGCGCGACGGCGTTCCGCTGCAACGGATCGGCACCGACTTCGCGGTGCGGCTGGAGCGGTTCGACGTGACCGACGTGCCACCGGGGGAACGGGTGCGCGCCGCGCGGGAGCTGCGCACGGAGTTCGCCCGGCGCCCGTTCCCCGACGACCGGCCCGCCGTGCGGGTGGCGCTGATCAGGCTCGCCGAGGACGACCACCAGCTGGCGGTGGTCAAGCACCACATGATCACCGACTGGGTGTCGTTCACCGTCTTCCTGCGCGAGCTGTTCGGCGCCTACCGGGACCTCGTCCTCGGCCGCGCACCGGACCTCCCGCCCGCGGTGCCCTACCGGGCGTTCGCCGAACGGGAGCGCGAGCGGTTGCGCGGCGGGAAGCTGGACGACCAGCTCGACCACTGGGTCGAGCAGCTCGCCGGAGCACCGGACCCGGTCACCCTGCCGATGGCCGTGGAGCGCCCGGCGAAGCAGACGTTCGAGGGCGAGCGCGCCTGGATGCTGTTCTCCCACGAGACCACGGCCAAGCTCAACGCGGTCAGCCGGGCGGAGCGGGTGACGCCGTTCATGACCGCCTACACCGCGCTGGTGGCCTGCCTGGGCCACGTCACCGGCGAGTCGGACCTGGTGCTCGGCTCGCCGACGGCCAACCGCGACTGGGCGCCGGAGAACCTCCTGGGGCTGCTGCTGCGCCCGATGCCGCTGCGCACCCGGCTGCGGCCGGAGCAGACCTTCCGCTCGGCGCTCGCGGACGTCCGCGCGGTCACCTCGGCGGCGCTGGCCAACGCCGAGGTCCCGTACCAGGCGCTGGTGGACCGGCTGGCGCCGGAGCGCGACCTGGACTGGCTGCCGCTGTTCAAGCTGCGGTACCTGTTCCTGCGCTGGGACGAGCCGGTGGCGATCTCCGGGCTGACCCTGAGCCCGCTCGACACCGACCCCAGGACGTCGCTCTACGACGGCACCGTCTCGCTGTGGGACGACGCGCACGGCATGTTCGGCCGGATCGAGTACAACTCCGACCTGTTCGCGCGCGACACCGTCGTGTCGACCATCGAGACCTTCGCGACCATGCTCGACGCCGCGGTCACCGATCCCGACCTGCGCGTCGGCGACCTGCCCACGTCGGGCTCCCGGCGCTTCCACGTCGACCAGGACGAGCTCGAAGTCCGCCTCGGCGACCAGCGCCCCCGTTCCTGAGGAGTACCACAGTGCACACCCGCGACGAAGTCCACGCGGCCGTCACGCCGGTATGGCGCGACGTCCTCGGCAGGTCCGAGCTGCCCGCGGACGCCGATTTCTTCGAGCTGGGCGGCGATTCCATCCAGGGCGCCCGGCTCATGGGCAGGCTGCGCGAGCTGTTCAGCCTGCCCCTCCCGCTCCAGCTGATCTTCTTCCACCCGGCGCTGCCCGACTTCACCACCGCCGTGGGCGAGGCGGCCGAGCGGCTCCGGGCGGAACCGGCGGTGGACAGCGCCGCGATCAGCGCGGGCCCGCTGCCGCTCTCGGCGCAGCAGGAGGAGCTCTGGGTCGCCGACCAGCTGACGCCCGGCAACCTCGCCTACACCGAACTGCTCCCGCTGCGGCTGACCGGGCCGCTGGACGTGGCCCGGCTCCAGGCCTCCGTCGACGCGCTGGTGGCCCGGCACGACTCGTTGCGCACCAGGTTCCCCACCGGCCCGGACGGCGTCCCGCACCAGGACGTGCTGCCCGCGCTGGAGGTGGCGCTCGACCGGGTCGACGTGTCCGATGTGGACAAGGCGCGGCAGGTCGCGCTCGACCGCCTCACCGAGCCGTTCGACCTCGCCGAGGGGCCGCTGGTGCGCGCGGTGCTGCTCGCCCTCGACCCGACCGACCACGTGTTCCTGCTGTACGCGCACCACATCGTCGCCGACGGCCTGTCGCTCGCCGTGCTCTGCGACGAGCTGGCCGACCACTACGCCGGACGCGGGCTGCCGCGGCCCGCCCCGACCACCCGAGACCGCGGTCCGGTCGACCTCACCGGTCAGCTGGAGTACTGGAAGGAGCAGCTCCGGGGCGTGCGGCCGCTGGACCTGCCGCTGGACCGACCGCGCGCCGCGGTGCGCGACAACGGCGGGAGCAGGCTGCGGACCACGATGTCCGGCGAGCTGCGCGACGCGGTGCGCGCGCTGGCCCGCGACGAGGGCGCGACGCAGTTCGTCGCGCTGCTGGCGGCGTTCCAGGTGCTGCTCGGCCGCTGGGCGGGCACCGAGGACGTGGCGATCGGCTCGCCGGTGTCCGCGCGGTCGGCACCGGAACTGGAGCGCGTGGTCGGCTACCTGGTCACCATGGCCACCTTCCGCGGCGACCTGTCCGGCGACCCGAGCTTCCGGGAACTGCTGCGGCGCACCCGCGACGTGGCGTTCGGCGCGCTGACCAACAGCGACGTGCCGTTCACCAGGGTGGTGGCGGAGCTGGCGCCGGAGCGCGACCAGTCGCGTCCGCCGATCTTCTCGGCGACCCTGGTGTCGCAACCGACCCCGCCCACCCTGGTCGCCGACCTCGGTGACGTGACCGGGGCGTCGTTCCCGGTGCCCCGCCGGTACAGCACCTACGACCTGACGCTGTACGCCTGGGACGCCCCCGACGAGCTGATCATCGACATCGAGTACGCCACCGCGCTGTTCGACACCTCGACCGCGCGGCGGCTGGCCGAGCAGTTCGCCCGGCTGGTCGAGGGCGCGGTCGCCGCGCCGGACGCCCCGCTGTCGACGCTGGAGATCCTGCCCGAGCCGGAACTGCGGCGGGTGGTGCGGGACTGGAACGACACGGCGGCGGCGTTCGCGCTCGACCGACCGGTGCACGAACTCGTGACCGCGCGGGCAGAACGCGCCCCGGACCGGATCGCGGTCGTCGACGGCGAGCACGAGATCACCTACGCCCGGCTGCACGACCGGGCCGCCGCCCTCGCGCGACGGCTCCGCGAGGGCGGTGCCGGGCCGGACGTGGTGGTGGCCGTGCGGATGGCGCGGTCGGTGGACCAGCTCGTGGCGCTGCTGGCGGTGTGGCAGGCGGGTGGCGCGTACCTGCCGCTCGACCCGGCCTACCCGGCCGAGCGGCTCGACTTCATGATCACCGACAGCGGGGCGCGGCTGCTCATCACCGCTGCGGACGGCGGCGGGCACGAGGTGCTGCCGCTCGGCGACGCCCTCCCGGCCGCCGGTGGGTCCACCGTGGACAACCTCGCGTACGTGATCTACACCTCCGGCTCGACGGGCGAGCCCAAGGGCGTGCTCGTGCCGCACCGGGGGATCCTGAACCGGATCCTGTGGATGCAGCACGAGTACGGGCTCACCGAGGACGACGTGATGCTCCAGAACGCGGCGTACACGTTCGACTTCTCGGTGTGGGAGTTCTTCGGGCCGCTGGTGCTGGGCGCGCGCGTGGTGCTGCCCGACGCCGACGGGCACCGCGACAACGCTCAGCTCGTCGAGCTGATCGCCCGGCACGGCGTGACCACGGTGCACTTCGTGCCGTCGATGCTGCGCTACTTCCTGGCGGAGCCGGGGCTGTCCCGCCTCACCGCGCTGCGCCGGGTGTTCAGCGGCGGCGAACCGCTGCCCGCCGGGCTCGTCGCCGAGTTCTCCGCGCGGTTGGGCCACGTCGAGCTGCACAACCTCTACGGGCCGACCGAGACCAGCGTGGACGTCACGCACTGGCCGGTGGCGCCGGACGAGGCGGCGGTCATGCCGATCGGCCGCCCGGTGGACAACACCACGTGCTACGTGCTCGACGACCGGATGCGCCCGCAGCCGATCGGCGTGCCGGGCGAACTGCACATCGGCGGCGTGCAGCTGGCGCGCGGCTACCTCGGGAGGCCGGGGCTGACCGCGGACCGGTTCGTGGCCGACCCGTTCGGGCCGCCCGGCGGCAGGCTGTACCGCACCGGCGACCGGGCTCGGTGGCGCGCGGACGGCGTGATCGAGTTCCTCGGGCGGATCGACCGGCAGGCCAAGGTCCGCGGGTTCCGCGTCGAACCCGGCGAGGTCGAGGCCGCCCTCACCGCGCACGCGGGCGTCCGCGAAGCGGCGGTGGTCGTGCGGGAGGACGAGCACGGCGAACGGCGGCTGGTCGCCTACCTGGTGGGCGACCCGGTCGGCACGGCGGCGCTGCGCGCGTGGCTGGCCGACCGGCTGCCCGACCACTCGATCCCGACCGCGTACGTCCAGCTGGACCGGCTTCCGCTGTCCCCCAGCGGAAAGCTCGACCACGAGGCGCTCGCGGCCCCCACCGGCGACCGGCCGGACGTGGCCGCGGGGTACAGCGCGCCCGTCGGCGAGCGCGAGGAACTGCTCGCCGGGCTGTGGTCGGACGTGCTCGGCGTGGACCGCATCGGCCGCGACGACAACTTCTTCGAGCTGGGCGGCGACTCGATCCGGGGCATCCACGTGATCGCCAAGGCCAGGCGCGCGGGCCTCGCGGTGACCGTGCCGCAGCTGTTCCGCCACCAGACGGTCGCGGAACTCGCCGCCGTGGCCACGGCCGTGGTCGACGCGCCCGCACCCGCCAAGCCCGTGGGGGCGACGTTCCCGCTCACGGCGTTGCAGATCGGCATGGTGCGGGAGGCGGCCCTGGCACCGGGCAAGGGGATGTACGTCGTGCCCGCGGAGGCGCTGCTGTCCGGCGACGTCGACCCGGACGCGCTCCGCGCGGCGTTCGCGGCGCTCACCGCCCACCACCCGGTCCTGCGCACGTCGGTCAGCGGGGACACCCAGACCGTCCACCCGGCTGTCGAGCCGGTCTTCACCCACGAGGACTGGAGCGCGTACCCGGAGGCCGAGCAGGAGCGGCGCAGGCGCGAGCGGATCGAATCCGAGTGGCGCAGGGGTTTCCGGCTGGACACGGCGCCGCTGTCCCGGCTCTCCCTGGTGCGCCTGGCCCACGACCGGCACAGCCTGGTGTGGACGCGGCACAACGTGCTGCTCGACGGGTGGAGCTACGCGCGGCTGTTCGACGAGCTGCTCCGGCTGCACGCGGCCATCCGCGACGGCGAGCCGGTGCCGGAACTCGCCGCGCCGGAGTCGTTCGGGCGCTACGTCGACTGGCTCGCGCCCCGCGCCGAGGCGGCGGCGGACGCGCTGTGGACGGAGTTCCTCGCCGACCTGCGGCCCGTGACGCTGTTCGACCCCGCACCGGTCGCACGGCAGGCCCCGTACGAGGAGCTGCGGTTCGAGCTGCCCGCCGAGGCCGAGACGTTCGTGCACCGCGCCCGGCTGACGCTCAGCGCGATGCTGGAGGGCGCGTGGGCGGCGGTGCTCGCCCGGCACACGGCCACGACGGACGTCCGGTACGGACTGGTGTTCTCCACCCGCCCGGCCGAGCTGCCCGCCGTCGAGGACATGCTCGGACTCCTGATCAACACCGTGCCGTCCGGCCTGCGGGTCGACCCGGCGCTACCGGTGGTCGAGTGGCTGCGGTCGCTCCAGGAGCGGGGCATCCGGCTCAAGGAGCTGGCGCCCGCCAGCCTGGAGGTGCTCCGCGACCGCGCGGGCGGCCCGCTGTGGGACACGTTGCTGCTGCTGCACAACTACCCGCACAACTTCGACGACACGATGCCCGGTGGCCTGCGGATGCTCGACACGCAGGGGTTCTCCAGGGTCGGCGCCGCCCTCATCGTGTCGGTGGACCCCCGACCGCTGCGGGTGGCGATGCTCTTCGACACCGCCAGGGTCGACTCGGACACGGTGCGGCAGCTCGGCGCGGACCTCGCCGAGCTGCTCACCGCGATGATGGCCGATCCCGACCGGCCGGTCGGGGAACTGCTCGCCCAGCGCCCTCAGGACGGCTGAGGCGGACCGGTCACGGTCCCGGTGGCGCTTCCAGGTCGGATTCGACCGCGGAAGTGATCATCGGGACCGACTCCGGCCGGAAGAACGCCCCGTCGTCACCGGGCAACAACCGGAGCCGGAATGACGAGGCGGTGTGGGACTTCCATTCCGCCACGTCATCCTGCGGGACAATTTCGTCGAATTCACCGACGAACGCGGAAATCGGGCAGCGCACGACACGATCAGGAGGCGACTGGTACCTCTCGACCAACAGCGAGTCCGCGCGATAGGTCGGCAGCATGAGTTCGACGAAGAACGGATCGGCCTTCAACGGGCTGTCCTCGCGCACCCTGATCGGGTCCGCCAGGAATTCGGCGTCGCTGAGCCGGTCATTGGTCACCGCGGGCGGCACGATCAGGTGCGGCGCCGATTCGGCCGACACGAACAGGTGGAGCGGGCCGGGCGCACCCGACTCCTCCTCCAGCTTCCGCGCCAGCTCGAACGCGACGAGAGCGCCCATGCTGTGCCCGAAGAACGCGAAGGGCACGTCCAGCAACCCGCGCAGCCCGTCCGCCAACCGCGCCACCAGTTCGTCCATGTCCGCGATGGCGGGTTCCCGCAGACGAGCCTCCCTACCAGGCGTTTGCACCAGAACAGGCTCGATCTCCTCGCCCAGCCGGTCGGCCAGTTCGCGGTAGCCCGAGGCCCCCTTGCCCGCGTACGGGAAGAAGAACAACCGCACCGGGCGGCCGCTCTCCACCGGCCGCCGGTACGCGATCCAGTCGTTCTTCGCCACTACCGCACCTGCTCTTCCATGAGCCGACGCAGGCTGAGCGGCCGCATGTCGCTCCAGACCTCGTCGATGTGCGCGAGGCATTCCTCCTTGGCCCCGACGAATCCGTCCGGCCGCCACCCCTCCGGAATGGCCTTGCCCTCGGGCCAAATGGAATACTGCTCCTCGTCGTTGAGGACCACGACGTACTGCGACGTTTCACCCATGCTGTTCCTCCCCAGTAGGCAGAACTAGATTATGGCATAGCGGAGGGCGGCCATGAGGAAGTCGAATGACCTCCGAACCACGCCGGTTGTCGCACCCCCACCGCGATGGTACGGTGCTTTTCCGGTCATCCGCCGCGGACCAGGCGCCGTAATCCTGGGTTTAGTCGAACCGAATCATCCGACCAGTTCGGAACCACGCGCACCGGCGCGGCTCGGCCAGAAGGGATTTCGACCATGTCTCCGTGGCAGCGCACCATCCCGGTCCTGCTCCTGGCGCTCGTCTCAGCGGGGGTGGCGCCCGCCCGGGCCGACACGTCGCACCACCCGGTGACCATCGCCAGGGCGCGGACCCTGCCGCTCGGCACGGTGGTCACGGTCGAGGGCACCGCCACGACCCCGTCGGGCGCGTTCGAATCCAGCTTCTTCGACAAGGGCTTCGCCATCCAGGACCGCTCCGCGGGCATCTACGTCAGCGTCGCGACCGACCTGCGCGTCACGCCCCGAGCCAGGGTGCGGGCCACGGGCACGCTGCGCGACAGCTCGGGCCTGCGCGTCCTGGTCCCCGACACCCCGGCCGCGGTGCGCGTGCGCGGTACGGGACCCGCGGTCCCCCCCAAGCGGCTGGCCACCGCCGCCGTCAACGAGACCACGGAGGGCCTCCTGGTGCGCGTGACCGCCACGATCACCCGAGCCCCCGAGTCGGACCTGCCCTACGGCCACAAGTTCTTCGTCGACGACGGCTCCGGCGAACTCACCATCTTCGTCAACACCCAGACCGGCATCGACCTCACCGGCCTCGCCGTGGGCAGGCGGGTCGGCGTGACCGGCTTCAGCAGCCAGTACGACACCCACTACGAGATCGACCCGAGGTTCCCGGCGGACATCACCGTCCGGTGAGCGGACGCCTCCACCCTCCCACCAGGCGAACCGGAGCAGCACTGCCGGCGGCCGGCCGACCTCGGCTCGACGGGCGGAGGCGGCGAGCCGCGCGCGGTTCGCCGCGCCGGACTCACCGTCTCCCCGTGACCCGGCCGCGCCGAGGACCCGCACCCGACGGCGGTCGTGCGGAGGTGTCTCCGGGCATCCCGAACGGCGAGCGGAGTCAGGTCACGCGAACAGGGCGCGCAGCGCCTGCCACCCCTCGGGGACGACGCTGAAGTACGCCCAGGTCCCCCGGCGCTCACGGGACAGCAGGCCGGCGTCGGTGAGCACCTTGAGGTGGTGGCTGACCGTGGGCTGGCTCAACCCCAGCGGTTCCACCAGGTCGCAGACGCACACCTCACCCCCCGGAGCGCCGTGGATGATGCTGAGCAACTGCAGGCGAGCCGGGTCCGCCACGGCCTTGAGGAGCTTGGCCAACCGCTCGGCGGTCGACCGGTCCAGCGGTTCGGCGGCCACGCTCACGCGAGCGCAGCCGTCGACGAGCGCCGGGAGCCCGCGCGTGCTCGTCGCATCCACACCCGTCACAGTACGCAGGTCACGGCCCTGGTGCCGTGGGCGGTGCCGCGTCCGAGGCACCGAGCGGGCCGCCCGTGCTCAACTCCCGCTCCGCGCGACCCAGCGGCGGCGCAGCCGCAGGCTGACGTAGACCAGCCCCACGAGCACCGGCACCTCGATCAACGGCCCGACCACGCCCGCGAGCGCCTGACCGGACGTGACGCCGAAGACGCCGATCGCCACGGCGATGGCCAACTCGAAGTTGTTGCCCGCGGCCGTGAAGGCGAGCGTGGTGGTGCGCTCGTAGGACAGCCCGGACGCCCTGCCCAACGCGTACGACCCGGCCCACATGATCGCGAAGTAGACGAGCAGCGGGAGCGCGATGCGCGCCACGTCCCACGGACGGGACGTGATCGTCTCCCCCTGCAACGCGAACAGGACGACGATCGTGAACAGCAGGCCGTACAGCGCGACCGGACCGATCCGGGGCAGGAACGTCGACTCGTACCAGCTCCGCCCGCGACGCCGTTCGCCGAGCGTGCGACTGAGGTAGCCGGCGGCCAGCGGGATGCCGAGGAAGATCAGCACGCTCTTGGCGATCTGCCACGGCGAGAAGTCGACCGACGCCGTGCCCAGGCCGAGCCAGGCGGGCAGCAGGTCGAGGTAGAACCAGCCGAGCACGCCGAACATGACCACCTGGAAGACCGAGTTGAGCGCGACCAGCACCGCGGCGGCCTCGCGGTCACCGCAGGCGAGGTCGTTCCAGATGATGACCATCGCGATGCACCGCGCCAGCCCGACGATGACCAGCCCCGTGCGGTACTCCGGCAGGTCGGGCAGGAAGGTCCACGCCAGCGCGAACATCAGCGCGGGTCCGAGGACCCAGTTCAACACGAGCGACAGGGCCATCGTCCGCCTGTCCCGCGTGACGGTGTCGAGCTTGTCGTAGCGGACCTTCGCCAGCACCGGGTACATCATCAGCAGCAGGCCCAGCGCGATCGGCAACGACACCCCGTCGACCTCGACCGCGTCGAGGACGCCCTGGAGCCCCGGCACGAACCGGCCGAAGGCCAGCCCGACCACCATCGCCACGCCGATCCACACCGGCAGGAACCGGTCGAGGAAGGACAACCGCTGAAGGACGTCGGACTCCGCCGCGACGGGCTGGGCGTCCTGGCTCAACCGGGCCTCCGAACTCGGTGGTGGGCGCCCGCCACGTCGGCGGGCACGCACAGGCGATCCTTGGATCGACTGTCATCGATCCGGAGAGTACATCGACATCGGTCGATCCGTCAGGTGGCGTCGCCCACGCGGGCGACGCCCACGCCCGACCCGTGGACACGACTCCCCTCACATTGACATACGTCGATCCAAGCTGGTCTGCTCTGCGTCGACGGCGCCGAGGGGTCGCCGTCCGATCGGCGGGCGGCGAGCCGCACGCGACGTCCCACGACCAGCGCCACGACGAGGAGAACGACGGTGGGCAAGATCCCGGAAGTGCTGTTCGTGTGCGTCCACAACGCGGGCAGGTCCCAAATGGCCGCGGCGCTGCTCCAGCACTACGCGCTGGGCAGGATCGCGGTCCGCTCAGCGGGTTCGGCACCGGCGGAGAAGGTCAACCCGGCCGCCGCCGAAGCCCTCGCCGAACTCGGCCTCGACATCACCGCCGAGATCCCGACCAAGCTGTCCCACGCCGACGTCGAGGCCTCCGACGTGGTGATCACCATGGGCTGCGGCGACACCTGCCCCGTGTTCCCCGGCAAGCGCTACCTCGACTGGCCCCTCGACGACCCCGCGGGCCGGGGTGTCGACGCCGTCCGCCCCATCCGCGACGACATCGACCGCCGCGTGCGCGCGCTCCTCGCCGAACTCCTCGACCGGAGGAGCCACGTCGAACCCCTGGCGTGACGGACGCGCCGCTCACGGCGCTCGGCCGATCGAGACCAGCGGGCGGTCGCACCCGTGGGACGGCGGCCGTCGGCGACCTGCCGTCCGGCGTCTTCGACTCGCCCATCTCGACACCGGGACCGACGATCGCGCGCCGCATGACTTGAAGAAGTTTGCAATTCATAAGATGATGTAACTCGCAACCTTCAGGGGGTCGTCGCACAGGAGGGAACGGATGAGCGAGTTCGCCACCACGGTGCGCGCCAGGGTCGAATCGGCCCACGAGTCGGCCCGCGCGGCACGGGCCGCGGGCGACGAGGAGCTCGCGGGCCTGCACGAGGCCGACCTCGGGAACCTGCTGCGCCTCGCCCGCGAGCACGGCGTCGACCTCGACGACGAGCAGGCGTGCTGACTCCGCCGTCGCACCTCCGGAGCGTCCGCTGATGCCGCGGTCCCTGCTGCCGGGCCGGGCCGAGTTCACGTCGTTCACCCTGTCCCCCCGACGCGATCTGCTGGCCGGGGTGACGGTGGCGGTCGTCGCGCTGCCGCTCGCGCTGGGGTTCGGCATCGCCTCCGGGCTCGGTGCCGCCGCCGGCCTCGTCACAGCGATCGTGGCGGGCGCGGTGGCGGCCGTGTTCGGCGGCTCCAGCCTCCAGGTGTCGGGACCGACCGGGGCCATGACCGTCGTGCTGGTCCCGATCGTGGCGGCTCACGGTCCAGGAGGTGTGCTGACGGTCGGCCTGATGGCGGGCGTGCTGCTGGTCGGGCTGGCCGTGGCGCGAGCGGGCAGGTACGTGCGGTACGTGCCGGCTCCGGTGGTCGAGGGGTTCACCCTGGGCATCGCAGGGGTGATCGCGTTGCAGCAGGTCCCCGCGGCGCTCGGCGTGCCGACGCCGCACGGGGAGCAGGTCGCGCTGGTCGCGGCGAAGGCGGTGGCCCGCTTCGCCGTGAACCCGACCTGGCAGGCCGCCACCCTCTCGCTCGGCGTGGCGCTGGTGGTGCTGCTCGGCGCCCGGTGGCGTCCGGCGATCCCGTTCTCGCTGGTCGCGGTGGTCGTGGCGACGCTCGTCGTCTGGGCGGCGCACCTGCCGGTGGCGCGCATCGGGGCCTTGCCGTCCTCACTGCCCGTGCCGTCGCCGGCGTTCCTGGACCTGACGACCCTCACGACCCTGCTGCCGTCGGCCGTGGCGGTGGCGGCGCTGGCGGCCCTGGAGAGCCTGCTGTCCGCCACGGTGGCGGACGCGATGAGCGTGGGCGAGCGCCACGACCCGGACAAGGAGCTGTTCGGTCAAGGCCTGGCCAACCTGGTCACCCCGCTCTTCGGCGGCGTGCCCGCGACGGCCGCGATCGCCCGCACGGCGGTCAACGTCCGGGCTGGGGCGAGGTCGAGGCTGGCCGCCCTGAGCCACGCGCTCGTGCTGGCCGCCATCGTGTTCACGGCGGCCCCGCTGGTGGCCGCGATCCCCGTCGCCGCGCTGGCCGGGGTGCTGCTGGCCACCGCGATCCGCATGGTCGAGGTCGGGTCGGTGCTCGCGCTGCTGCGCTCCACCCGTTCCGACGCGCTCGTCCTCGTCCTGACCGCCGCCACGACGCTGGCGCTGGACCTGGTCACGGCCGTCGTCGTCGGCCTGGTCGTCGCCTGCGGCCTGGCGCTGCGCTCGATCGCCAAGACCGCCAGGGTCGAGGAGGTCGTCCTCGACCACAGCCACCACGGCGAGGAGGAACGGTCGCTGCTGGCCGAGCACATCGTCGCCTACCGCTTGGACGGGCCGCTGTTCTTCGCCGCCGCTCACCGGTTCCTGCTGGAGCTCACCGAGGTCACCGACGTCAAGGTCGTCGTCCTGCGGCTCTCCCGCCTCACCACCGTCGACGCGACCGGCGCGATCGTGCTGCGCGACGTCGTCGAGCGCTTGGAGCACCGGGGCACCGCCGTGCTCGTCTCCGGCATCAGACCCGGCCACGAACGCGTGCTCGACGCGCTCGGCCTGGCCACCCGCCTCCGCGCGCTGGGCCGGGTGTTCGCCTCCACGCCCGAGGCCATCGAGCACGCCCGCACCCTGCTGCGCGAGGAGGGCGGGCAGCGGCGTTGCTAGAGTCCGATGACCAGACGGCGGAACGGGGGCGGCACGTGACGACGACCGCCGCACCAGGCCCACGACGCGACGACGGCGGACCCGCATGAGCAAGCCCCTGTACCAGCTCAAGGCGGAGTTCTTCAAGACGCTGGGGCACCCGGCCCGCATCAGGGTCCTGGAACTGCTCAGCGAACGCGAGCACGCCGTCGCGGAACTCCTGCCGGAACTGGGCATCGAGCCGTCGAACCTGTCGCAGCAGCTCGCGGTGCTCCGCCGCGCGGGCCTCGTCGTCACGCGCAAGGAGGGGTCCACCGTGTACTACTCCTTGACCAGCCCCCACGTGGCGGAGCTGCTGGCGGTGGCGCGCACCATCCTCACCACCGTCCTCTCCGGACAGGTCGAGCTGCTGGAGGACCTGCGCACCCCGGATCCAGCCCGGAGCCAGGTCACCGGCTAGCCGCGCTGCCGCGGGATCGACCAATGCTCCTTTCCGGGGAGCGCGGCGATGAGTTGTCGAACGGACCTCTGCGGAAAGCTGCTTCACGGGGACCTCCGCCCCTGTTCGACGAGCCTCGGCGGTGACCACGATGGGTAGGCCGACCGCATAGGGATGCCGGGAAACCCCGACCACCGGTTCACCACGACGAACGCACCGCCGCGGCCTGGGTCCTCACCGAGCCGGGGCCGGCCACGACCGTCGCGGCGACGAGCTTCCCAGGCTGGTGTCCCTGCCCGCGCCGGGCGCTCCTCCACGGCTTGATCCTCCCGACGCGACCCCCTTACCAAGATCCATGTTAACGCTAAATATTTAGCAAACGATCCACCCATAGAATCGGACATCAAAAACGCCTGATAAAAGCCCTAAATCACCCACAATTACTCTATTCAGTCCACTCACAACAAGTACCTTGGCGTTAAATTGTGATCGCTAACATCCGCACTGGCCGTTATCGGACGGGCCGCCGGACCGACAGGGCGGCCCTGCCGATCAGTCCCGCGTGCTGCCGCGACCACCGCGGGAAGCACGGGGATCGAGCCCTGTCACGCACCTCGGGCCTCGTGCGGGCCCTGATGCCGAAGGAGAACCACCGATGAGTTCGATGGGCCAAGCCCCGCCGACCGTGCCACCCCGCCGTACGGGTCGCCTCCGACGCGGCCGATGGGGACGTGCGCTGACCGCCCTGCTCGCGACCGCCCTCGCGGCCTCCTCGGCGGTCGCGCTCGACACCGGCGTGGCGTCGGCGGCGACCGTCGACACGAGTGCGTGGTACGCGCTGGTCAACCGCAACAGCGGCAAGGCGATGGACGTGTCGGGCACCTCCACCGCCGACGGCGCGGTCGTCCAGCAGTGGGCACGCCACGACCTCGGCAACCAGCTGTGGCAGTTCGTGGACTCCGGCGGCGGCTACTACAAGCTGAAGTCGAAGAACTCCGGCAAGGTGCTCGACGTCGACAGCAGGTCGACCGCCGACGGCGCGAAGGTCCAGCAGTGGGCCGACCTCAACGGGACCAACCAGCAGTTCAGCCTCGTCGACACCGACAGCGGGTACGTCAAGCTGATCAACCGCAACAGCGGCAAGGCGCTGGAGGTGACGGGCTCGTCGACCGCGGACGGCGCGGCCGTCGTCCAGTACGGCGACCAGAACGGCGCCAACCAGCAGTGGCAGCTCGTCAAGGTGGACGCCCCGCCGACCGGATCGTGCACGCTCCCGTCGACCTACCGCTGGTCGTCGACCGGCTCGCTGGCGAACCCGAAGTCGGGCTGGCTCTCGCTCAAGGACTTCACCAGCGTCATCCACAACGGCAAGCACCTCGTCTACGGGTCGACGGTCAACTCCTCGGCCCAGTACGGCTCGATGAACTTCAGCACCTTCACGAACTGGTCCGACATGGCCTCGGCCGGTCAGAACGGGATGAACTCCGGCACCGTGGCCCCCACGCTGTTCTACTTCGCCCCGAAGAACGTCTGGGTGCTCGCCTACCAGTGGGGCGGGACGGCCTTCAGCTACCGGACGTCGAGCGACCCCACCAACGCCAACGGGTGGTCGGCGCAGCAGACCCTCTTCACCGGCAGCATCCCCAACTCCAGCACCGGACCGATCGACCAGACCCTCATCGCCGACGGCTCGACCATGTACCTGTTCTTCGCCGGTGACAACGGCAAGATCTACCGCGCCAGCATGCCCATCGGGAACTTCCCCGGCAGCTTCGGCTCGTCGTGGACCCAGATCATGAGCGACACGCAGGCCAACCTCTTCGAGGGGGTCGAGGTCTACAAGGTCAAGGACCAGAACCAGTACCTCATGATCGTCGAGGCGATGGGCAGCGGCGGGCGCTACTTCCGCTCGTTCACCTCCAGCAGCCTGGGCGGCTCGTGGACTCCGCAGGCCGCCACCGAGAGCAACCCCTTCGCGGGCAGGGCGAACAGCGGCGCGACGTGGACCAACGACATCAGCCCCGGCGACCTGGTCCGCAGCAACCCCGACCAGACCAAGACCATCGACCCCTGCAACCTGCAATTCCTCTACCAGGGCAAGGACCCGAACGCGGGCGGCGACTACAACCGCCTGCCCTGGCGACCGGGAGTGCTGACGCTGCAACGCTGATCGTCCAGCGCGGCCGGGTCGGCGCCCCCACCCCTCCCCGGGTGGGGGCGCCGACCCACCGGTGCCGAGCGCCGTGCTGGTTCAGCCGCGCCGCACGCGGTCCCGGACCGCGAGCGCGGCGGCGAGCGCGTACGGGCCGAGCAGCGCCGTCGCGCACAGCAGGGCGTACCAGAACCCGCCGGTGAGCGGTCCCGGCGCCATCCGCGTCGCCGCCCAGCTCAGCACGGTCGCGAGCACCGGCAGGACGAACACCGCGAACCAGGTGAGCACGCCCGCGAAACCCGCCAGCCACAGCCAGCGGAACCAGCCCGCGGCGCGGCGGTCGGCGGTGGAGGCTCCCGCGAGTTCGGCGGCCTGGTCGGCCGTGAGCGCGCCGAACGCCTCGCGCAGCCGCAGCGTCTTGACGCGCCACAGGTCGTGGCAGCCCAGCAGGTTCACCAGCACCGCGTACAGGTCGGTGCGCAGGAACACCATGCACTGCCACAGCAGACCCGCCAGCTTGAGGTACACGCCGACCGCCAGCACCGCGTCCACCGGGTCCGCCGCGGACCAGGCACCCGTGTGGATCAGCAGCCGACCGGCCAGCAGGAGGGCGAGCAGCACGACGTCGAGGGCCATCCCTCCCAGCAGCGGGCCGTAGCGCGCGCGGCGCGGGACGCTCCACAGCTGGGTCAGGTCGGTCTCGAAGACCAGGAGCATCATCCGCCGGTCCACGCCGAACCGGGCGCGCAGGCCCGCGGCTCGGGCCGCCAGCCAGTGCCCGCACTCGTGCAGCGCCATCGTCGACATCGACAGCGGCACGAGCAGCACCGCGTTCAGCCCGGTGTCACCGAGCGGGAACGCGTCGCGGGTCGGCTCCGGGAACAGCGCCGGGACGGTGGCGAGGACGGCCGTGCAGAACACGGCGAGCGCGGCGTAGCAGGTCCAGGCGACCCGGCCGAAGAACGGCCGCACCAGGCGCGGACCGACGCCCGCCACCCAGCGCCTGCCCTGGATCGGCGCGGTGGCGGGCGCCTCGCGGGGTTCGCCGGTCCCGTCGTCGACGAACCCCAGGTCGGTCAGCACGGCCACGAACGCGGTCACGTCCACCGGTTCGCCCGCGGCGGCCTCGGCCTCGGCCGCGGCGGCCTCCACGCTGTCGCCGCGCCGCAGCGCGGCGACGACGAGCCCGCCGATGGCGGGCACGGTGACGAACGTGCCGGTCTCCGGGTCGCCGATGAGCACGTCATCGCCTTCGGCCACCACGCTGAGCGGCCGCAGGCGGACCACCTCGGGCGCGTTCACGGCCGGGTGACCGGTTCGGCCGCGAGAGCGCACGCCGGGCACAGCGGGTCGCGCGGGAACGGCTGCCAGGTCGGCACGAGCCCGGTGCGCAGGTCGAGCACGACCTGCGCGCCCGCCGCGCGGGGCGGTTCGAAGCCGCTCAGGTAGCGCAGCGCCTCGTAGGCCATCAGCGATCCGAGCTGCATGGCGATCGGGCCGATGAGCGCGTTGTTGAACCGCAGGGACCTCGACAGCTCCTGCGCCACGCCCGCGGAGGTCGGGTCGCCGGGGGCGGGGCGGTCGGACTCGTCGCACAGCAGGCACGGGCTGGTGCCGGGGTCGACGGAGAAGTACATGAACTGCGTCCGCTGCATCCCCCCGCCGACGTACGGGACGCCTGCGCGCAGCGCGGCCTCGTTGACCCACAGGTGGGCGCCCTGCTCGGAGTCCAGCCCGCCGACGACGATGTCGACGTCGCCGGTGAGGTCGGCCAGGTCGGCGGCTCCGGTGATCCACCGGTCGACCGCGCGGACCTCGATGGCCGGGTCGTACTCGCGCACCCACTCGGCGGCCCGCTCGACCTTGGAGCGCCCGAGGTCGCGGTGGCGGTAGACGAACTGGCGGGCGAAGTTGCGCGGCTCCACGTCGTCGCGGTCGACCAGCGTCATGGCACCGACGCCGAGCCCGGCGAGGCACTGCACGATGCTCGACCCGACCCCGCCCGTGCCCAGGACCAGCACGCGGGACTCGCGGACCCGGCGGACGAACTCCGCGCGGGACTGGTCGCGCCGGGCGTAGGACGCGAAGAACGTCAGGTTCGAGAACTGGCGGGCGTCCAGTTCCGGGTCACCGAGCGACCGCTGGTCCGGCCGTTCCAGCAGGCCGAGCGAATCGAGCCCGTCCAGCCCGGAGGCCACGTCGTCCTCGGTGATCTCGACACCGCGCGCCACGAGGGCCCGCGCGAGGTCGGCCGCCGTCGCGGGTCCGCGGCGGAGTTCGTCGAGCAGCGCCGCCACCCGGCCGTCCGGGTCGGCCAGCGTGAGCGCCTCGCGCGGATCGCGGACCAGGACGAGGTCCCCGTCCAGCGGCTTCCACGCGCATTCCTTCAACACCACTCGCATCGGTTCTCCCCCTCTGTCGCCGACCGGACGGCACGGGGTGGGGCCGACGCGCGACCCCACCCCGTGCGGGCGACCGGCTCAGCCGTCGTTGCCGGTGGCCTTCACGGACTCGACCCTGCGAACCTCGATGGTCATGGCGACACCCCCCTTCCGCGCACGCGCCGGTCCCCCTGACCGGACGCCGGACCGGCCTCGTCGGCCTCGGTGCCGAGCTTGCCGCCCCCGGCCCGGCGGAGGCGGTTCTCGAACGAAGTCGAACGGGGCCGCGTGCTCAGCGGTCGCGCAGTCGGGCGCGGACGGTGTCGGCTTCCGCGACGCCCAGCCGCTCGTAGAGGGACAGCGCCTGCCGCCACCGCTCGCGGGCCTGGTCGTGGTCACCGAGGACGTGGTGGGCGTGGGCGAGGCCGTCGCAGGCGCGGGCCTGCTCCTGCTGGTGGCCGATCTCGCCCGCGCACGCGCACGCCTCGGCGTGCGCGGTCAGCGCCGCACGGGGAGAGCCCGTGGCGAGGGCCGTCTCGCCGAGCCCGTTGAGCGCTGCGGCCTGCCCACCGGGGTCGCCGAGGTCGCGGTAGAGGGCCAGGGCCAGCTCGTGGTGTTCGACGGCGAGGTCGAACCGCCCCGCCGTCCGGTGCAGGTCGCCCAGGTTGTCGAGCGCGCGGGCCTCGTCGTCCCGATCACCGATCCGCCGGGACAGCTCCAGTGCTCGGCGGTGGTGGTCGTGGGCCTGGTGGAGGCGGCCGGTGAGCCGTTCGACGACGCCCAGGTGGTCGTGCGCCGACGCCTGGCCTTCGAGCGCCCGCACGTCGGTGAACAGGTCCAGGGCCCGCCGGTGGTGCTCGGCCGCCTCGGAGTACCGCCCGAGGAGCCGGGCGAGGGTGCCGAGGTGGTTCAGCGCGCGGGCCTTGTCCTCCAGCGCGCCGAGGGCGTCGAACACGACCAGCGCGCGCCGGTGGTGGTCGGCGGCCTCCGCGTAGCGCCCGGTCAGCTGGTGGACGACGCCGAGGTTGCCCAGGCCGCTGGCCTCGCCGGGTCGGTCGCCCGCCCTCCTGCTCACCTCGACGGCCTGCTCCAGGTGGTCGATGGCGCGGTCGTAGTGGCCGGTGAACTGGTTGGCCATCGCGAGGTAGCGCAGCGCGCGGGCGACGGGCAGGGGCCCGGCGAGCCCGTCTGGCAGGGCCAGGGCGTCCCGCACGTGGTCGATCGCCAGGTCGTACCGCCCGGTGCGCACGTCGATCTCGCCGAGGTCCAGCAGCGCGCGGGCCTCGGCGGCGGTGTCGCCCCGCCGTCCGGCTCGGGCGATGACGTGCTCGTGCAGCAGCCGCGCGTCGGTGTAGCCGCCGGTGACGGCCAGGTGCCGGTGCAGGACCGCGGCGAGCAGCGCGCCGTCCTGGTCCGGCTGGGTGGCGACGGCGAGGAGATCGGTCCGCTCGACGTCCAGCCAGGCGCGGGCGGCGGCCGGGTCGGCGAGCTGCGCGGGCGGCACCCGCTGGTCGGGGATGCGCGGTCGGCGGTCCCGCTCGTGCGGGTAGAGCAGGTCCACGGCGAGGCCGGTGGTGTGCAGGTAGTGCCCGACCAGACGGGTCAGAGCGGCGCGGCGGGCTCCGGCGGGGTCCTCGTCGTGCGCGCGGCTGGTGGCGTAGGTGCGGATGAGGTCGTGGAAGCGGTAGCGGCCGGGCACGGGCTGCTGGAGGAGGTGGGCGGCGGCGAGCTGGTCCAGTTCGCCGCGCGCCTGGTCGGGGTCGGTGCCGGTGAGCGCCGCGACGGCGGGCGGGGTGAGGTCGGAGCCGGGGTGCAGGGCGAGGAGCCGGAACGTCCGCCGCGGCGCGGCGGGGAGGTCGCGGTAGGACAGGCTGATCGCCACCTCGACGCCGGTGTCCAGGCGCAGGCCGCGCCGGTGGTGCAGGAGCCTGTCGAGGTGGTCGGACAGCGCCCAGTCCGGGTTCGCCCGCATCCGCCCGGTGAGCAGGTCCAACGCCAGCGGCAGGTGGCCGAGCAGTCCGGCGATCTCGGCGGCGGTGCCGAGGTCGGCGTCGACGGCGTCGCCCGAGGCGCGGCGCAGCAGTTCGACCGCCTCGTCGGCGGCCAGCACGTCCAGGGTCAGCGAACGCACCGAGGGCAGGTCCGGCAGCCTGCGGCGGCTCGTGATCAGGGCGAAGGAGCCGGAGGTGCCGGGCAGCAGGGGGGCCACCTGCTCGGCGGAGGCGGCGTTGTCCAGCAGCAGCAGCGCGGTGCGGCCCGCCAGCAGTTCGCGGAACCTGTCCGCCCGGCCCGCCAGGCCGAGGTGCTGGACGCGGTCGCCGGGCACGCCGAGCTTGCGCAGGAAGCCCTCCAGCACGGCGCTCGGGTCGGCGGGCGGCCGGTCGGGGTCGTAGCCGCGCAGGTCGACGGCGAGCCGCACGTCGTCGAACCGCCCGTCGGCCATCAGCCGGTGGCCCGCGTGGACGGCCAGCCTCGTCTTGCCGACCCCCGGCATCCCGGCGATGACCCACCCGAGGGCGGCGTCCGGCGCGAGGACGCGGCGGAGGTCGTCCTGACGACCGGTGAACGCGGGCAGGTCGTCCGGCCAGGTCCCCGCGACGCCGACGATCGCGGCGGCGGCCGCCGTGCTCGCGACCAGCAGGCAGCCGTGCCGCCACTGCTCGGCCGCGTCGTCGTCGCCCAGCAGGAGCCGCGCGATGTCCACGACCAGTTCCACGTCCAACCGCGACCGACCGGGTTGGAAGCACCGGTAGACGGTGTTGAGCACGGGCCGTTCCGGCACACCGCGCGCCACCCGGTCGCGCGCCAGCTCGCGGTGGATGGCCCGGTAGGACATCCCGGACCACGCCTGGAGCAGTCGCAGCCGCTCGGTCAGGTGCTCGACCGTCGTCGCTCCGGCGGGTGACGGCGCCTCCCCGTTCGCGGCCACGGGCACTCCCCCTCGCATCGCCCACGCGTCCCCGACGTCCCCCGACGTCCCGTGGTGCTGCTCGTCAGGTGGAAACTACCGGCCGACGGGCCCGCGGTGTCCCGGTCCAGGCCCTCCGACCTGCCGAATCCACCGGCTGCACCAGGGCGATTGTCGCCGCCCCCGGCCACCCGCATACCGTGACCGGCGTGACCATGGCTCGAACCTCCGCCCCTCCGCCGCCCCTCTCCCCGGACACCCTCCGCGTCGTCGCCCTGGGAGGACTCGGGGAGATCGGCCGGAACATGACCGTGTTCGAGTACGACGGCAAGCTGCTCGTCGTCGACTGCGGGGTGCTGTTCCCCGAGGAGCACCAGCCCGGCGTGGACGTGATCCTGCCCGACTGGAGCCACTTCCGGGCCCGCCTGTCCGACGTGGTCGCGGTCGTGCTGACGCACGGCCACGAGGACCACATCGGCGCGGTCCCCTACCTGCTGCGCGAACGCCCCGACATCCCGGTCATCGGGTCCAGGCTGACCCTGAGCCTGCTGAAGGCCAAGCTCGTCGAACACCGCATCACCCCGGTGACCGTCGAGGTCACCGAGGGCAAGCTGCTCGCCCGCGGCCCGTTCGACCTGGAGTTCCTCGCGGTCAACCACTCCATCCCGGACAGCCTCGCCGTCGCCATCCGCACCTCCGCCGGCCTCGTCCTGCACACCGGCGACTTCAAGATGGACCAGTTCCCCCTCGACGGGCGCATGACCGACCTGCGCGGCTTCGCCCGCCTCGGCGAAGAGGGGGTCGACCTGTTCCTGGTCGACTCCACCAACGCCGACGTGCCCGGCTTCACCACCTCCGAACGCGAACTCGCGCCCGCCATCGAGGAGGTGTTCCGCACCACGCGTCGACGGGTGATCGTCTCCAGCTTCGCCAGCCACGTCCACCGCATCCAGCAGGTCCTCGACGCCGCCCACGCCCACGGTCGCAAGGTCGCCTTCGTGGGCCGCTCGATGGTCCGCAACATGGGTGTGGCGACCGAGCTGGGCTACCTCAAGGTGCCCGACGGTCTGGTCGTCGACGTCAAGCGCATGGACAGGATGTCACCCGAGAAGGTGACCCTCGTCTGCACCGGCTCGCAGGGCGAGCCGATGGCGGCGCTGTCGCGCATGGCCGGTGGCGACCACTCGATCCAGGTCGAGGAGGGCGACACCATCCTGCTGGCCAGCTCGCTCATCCCCGGCAACGAGAACGCGATCTACCGGGTCATCAACGGCCTGACCGACCGCGGCGCGAACGTCGTGCACAAGGGCAACGCCAAGGTGCACGTCTCCGGGCACGCCAGCGCGGGCGAACTGGTCTACTGCTACAACATCGTGCAGCCCGCCAACGTGCTGCCCGTGCACGGCGAAGCCCGCCACCTGCGGGCCAACGCCGAGCTGGCGGTCAAGACCGGCGTGCACCGCGACCGGGTGCCGATCGCCTCCAACGGCCACGTCATCGACCTGCACGAGGGCCGCGCCCGCATCACCGGCAAGGTCGAGATCCACAACGTCTACGTCGACGGGCAGACCGTGGGCGGCGTCACCGAGGAATCGCTGGCGCAGCGCCGCACCCTCGGTGAGGAGGGGGTGATCACCGTCGTCGCTCTCGTCGACCTCGACACCCGGCAGCTCGCCGAACCGCCGGACTTCATCGCCCACGGCTTCGAGCACGACGCCTCGACCTTCCGATCCGCGACCACCGCCATCGAGAAGGCGCTGGCCAACGCGGCCGGGCGGGACGCGACCGACATCCAGCGGCTCGAACAGGTCATCGCACGCGAGGTGCAGAACTGGGCGTACCGGACCCACCGCCGCCGACCCGTCGTCATCCCCGTGGTGGTCGAGGCGTGACAGCAGGCTGATCGACGACCCACCCCTCGTGGTGGCCACGGGTGAACGGCGGCCGGAGCCCGCCGTTCACCCGTGGTCGAGGGTCCCGACCCGACCACCGCGCGTTCCAACCCCGGCCAGGCGGGGTGGTCGCCGTCATCGATCCCCCAACCGGTAGACGCGGGTGGCCGTGCCGCCGAAGACCTGGTCGCGCTCGGCGGCGCTCAGGCCGTCGGTCACCTGCCGGGCCGACTCGACCACCTCGGCGTAGGACGCGGCGAGCAGGCACACCGGCCAGTCGGTGCCGAACATCAACCGGGACGGCCCGAACTCCTCCAGCGCGACGTCGACCCAGGGCCGGAGGTCGTCCACCGTCCAGTGCGGCCCCGCCTCGGTCACCAACCCGGACACCTTCGCGGCCACGTTGCGCAGAGCGGCCAGCTCCGCCAGCCGGGCCGCCCACGGTTCGAGCACGAGGCCCGCGATGTCCGGTTTGGACAGGTGGTCCAGCACGAACACCAGGTCCGGCAACGCCTTCGCCACCGCCACGACCGCGGGCAACTGGTGCGGGCGGGTCAGCACGTCGTAGACGAGTCCGGCGTCGCGCACCGCCCGCAGTCCGGCGACCACGTCGGGACGCGTCAGCCACTCCGGGTCGGGCTCGGGCTCCACCAGGTGCCGGACGCCCACCAGCTTGCCGCCACCGGGTCCGCGCCGCAGCCCGTCCAGCTGGTCGGCGACGTCGGGCGAGGTGAGGTCGACCCATCCCACGACCCCCGAGACCAGGTCGGACTCCCCGGCCAGCGCGAGGAACTCCACCGTCTCCCGGACGTCGGGCAGCACCTGGACCAGGACCGTGGCGTCGATGCCCGCGGCGCCGGTCGCCGCGCGCAGGTCGGCCTCGCCGAAGTCGCGGTGGAGGGGTTCCAGCCCCGCGAGCCACTCCTGCGGCCGGGCGGCGAGGTCCCACAGGTGGTGGTGCGCGTCGATCCGGCGCGCCGCGCTCACGCCTGTCCGATCCGCTGCCGCCGGACGCCCTGGCGGTCGATGCCCGGTCCGTCGAAGTCACCCATGCCAGATCGCTCCGTTCCTCGGCGTCGTCCACCGTGCCGGTGTCATCGGAACCCTCCGCGTCGAGCGGGTGCGCCGCGAAGAGCTGGTGCGGTGACCGCGATCCCACCGGGTCTCGCGCGGCTCCACCCGAACGGCGCGACACCCGACGGGGTCAGCGGTCACCGCACCAGCGCTCCAGGCGGCCCGGCTCCCCCGCCCCGCCCCGGCGCACGAGCCACGCCTCGGTGATGTGGGTCGACATCGCCTCGGCGGCGCCTGCCGGGTCGCGAGCCGCGATCCGCTCGTAGACGCGGCGGTGCCCCCTGTTGGACTCCGCGCAGAGGTCCGGGTCGGTCCTGCCCGTGTAGCGGGCCGTGTTGCCGACCTGGCTCTCCAGCGCGCGCACCACGCCCCTGGCGATGCGGTTGCCGGACGTCCGCATGATCCTGTCGTGGAACGCCCGGTCCTGCTCGCGGTAGGCGAGCGGGTCGTCCACCAGCCGGTCCATCAGGTCCACGAGCGCGCGCAGCGCGTCGACGGTGTCCTGGTCCGCGGTGCGAGCCGCGACCCCGGCCATGTCCGATTCGAGCAGTCGACGGGTGACCACCACGTCGTCCAGGACGCCCAGGGTCTCGTCCTCGGCGACGACGGCCCCGAGCACGACCTCGTCGAGCGTGTTCCACAGCGCCCGCGGGGCGACCACGGTGCCCGCGCCCTGGCGCACCTGGACCATCCCCTTCGCCTGCACCACCTTCACCGCTTCGCGGACGACGGTCCTGCTCACCGAGAACGCCTCGCACAGCGCGGGCTCCGGCGGCAGCGACGTGCCGGAGGGGTGGTCGCCGCGCACGATGCGCGCCACGAGTTCGGCGGTGACCGCCGTGGCCAGGTTCGCGGGACGCCGCGCCCAGTTCGGGGCGACCGGTGGGCTCGCGATCGGGTCGAGGCCTGGCGCCGTCATCGTTCCTCCGGTGTGCCCGAGCCGGTGCGTTCGGGCGTGGCGGCGAGTCTAGCCACCCCGACCCGTTGACGTAATACGTCATACGAATTACGTTCACCGTAGTTCGTCGGGCCGTCTCCGGAGGTGAGCCGCACCGCGCTGGGCAACGTCGGCGTCACATCGCCGCGAGGGCAGCACTCCGAAGGGCTGACATGCGCATCACCGGGTACCGGCTCCTCACCACGGTCCAGGACTGGGGTCGACCGATCGGCGACGCCAACGGCGTGCACGCCGACGGCCGCGTCCGGGTGCCGATCGTCGTCGTCGAGACCGACGCCGGCCTCACCGGCGTCGGTCTCGGACCGCACGTGGAGGTCGAGAGCGTCTTCGCCGCCATCGAGGGCGAGGACCCGCGCTGCGTGACCGCGCTCTACGACCGGATGCTGCGCCGGACGTTCAAGGCGGGCCACGCGGGCCCGGTGTTCGGCACCATCGGCGCGCTGGACACCGCGCTGTGGGACATCAAGGCCCAGGCGGCCGGAGAACCGCTGTGGCGGCTGCTCGGCGGTCGCGACCGCCGGGTGCCCGCCTACGCCTCGGGCCTGGACATCGGGCTGGACGACGAGGAGTTCACCGCGGTCCACCTCGCCTACGCCGACCGGGGCCTGCGGGCGGCGAAGGTCAAGGGAGGCCTCGACGTCGACCGCGACCGCCACCGCCTCGCCCTGGTCCGCGACATCCTCACCGAGGCGGCCCGAGGTACCCGGCCGAGCCTGATGCTCGACGCCAACGAGACCTGGACGCGCAAGCAGGCGGTCCGCCACGTCGCGGAGATCGAGCGGACGCTCGACCTGACCTGGATCGAGGAACCGGTGCGGCGCTGGGACGTGGAGGGCCACGCGGCCACCGGTCGCGGCATCCGCGCCTCGGTCGCCACCGGCGAGAACCTCACCGGCCTCGAACAGCACCGCCCGCTCATCACGGCCGGAGCGGTCGACATCGTCCAGACGGCCGCGGTCTGGGGCGTCACCCACTTCCTCCGGGTCGCCACCCTCGCCCACGCCCACGACCTGCCCGTCAGCCCCGTCGGCAGCACCCCGGTCGGCCTGCTGCACGCCGCCACGTCGGTGCCCAACCACCTGGTCAGCGAACTCCAGGACATCGAGCCCGCGCTGGGCGTCTCGCTCGACCACCACGTCGAGGACGGGGCGTTCGTCCTCGGCGACCGTCCCGGCCTCGGCATCCGCGTCGACGAGGGGACGATCGCCGCGGCGGCCCACCTGCTCCCCCACCCGACGTCCGGCGGGGCGCACATCCGGCCCGAACGCGCGGGGCACCGCCTGCACGCGGCCGACGTCGACCGGGAAGCCGCGGGCGCCGTCCTCGGCGCGTGACCCGGCCGGTCCAGGAGGACGAAGCAGGTCCTCGTCGTCCGGTGGCCGTGCGGGCGAGGACGGTCAGCCCCTCCCCACCCCGTCGACGCACGGATCGCCCGCCGCGCCGCTGAGGAGGTCGGCGACGGTGTGGGCGCGGACCCCGGTGAGCGGGTCGGTGGTGAACCGGCCGACGATGGCCCGGACGTGGTCCTGGGCGGGTGCGGCGAGGCCGTCGTAGACGGCGGCGAACAGGTCGCGGGCGGCGTGGCGCGGCCAGTCCGGCGGGAGCAGCTCCAGGGGCAGCCGCGGGTCGAGGATGGGCAGGCGGCGGTAGGTGTCCATGACCTCGGTGCGGGCGCGGACCGCCTCCACCCCGCTGATCGAGGTCCGGACGTCGGGCAGCAGCGTGCTCCACCGCTGGATGAACGCCTCGTACTGCCGGGCGATGGCCGTGGTGTCCCAGGCGTCCAGCGGATCGCGGCCGGTGGAGGCGCCGAGGTCGACGTGCCGGGCGCGGAAGACGGTCACCGCGCCGAAGGTGAGGTCGGCCAGTTGCGCCTCGGCCTTCGCGGTGAGGTCCTGGGGCGAGACCCACAGGCCGTCGTAGAGCGGCGCGCAGCCGAGCCAGCGCAACCGGCTGCGGAGTTCCCGCCGCCGCGCGACCTCGTCCTGGGGCAGGGAGAACGCGACCAGGGTCCACGTCCGGTCCCACGCGCCGGTGTCGGTGGCGGCGGAGACGATGGCGCGCCCGCCGACGGCCAGGTTGAGGGCCGCGGCCGAGGTGAGCCGGTAGGAGCTGTTGCGCCCGTGCTTGCTGCCCTCCAGCACACCGCGGCGGGACAGGCGGCTGATGGTGGTGCGGGCTCCGGCGTGGCTGACGCCCGCCTCGGCGAGCAGGGCGACGATGGCCGCGGACGGGATCCAGGCGCGGGTGTACAGCGTGAAGTCGGCCAGCAGGGTCACGGCCAGGCCCTGCGGCGAGTTGCCCGACTGCCGCCGCGGGAGCCGAACCGGTCCGGAGTCGTCCGGGAAGATCTCGTCGATGTCGTACGGGCTCGTCACGGCGGCTCCGGCACGGGTCGCGGGCGGGTGCCACGACTGTAATCGGCTCCGAGTGGAGCACGCGCCCGTCGAAATGGTTGATTGACAGTCTTTCGGCCGGCAGGCAGGCTAAGTGTCACACGATGGTCTTCGACTCGACCAGCCGGAGTTCGTGCCTGCCGGGGCACCCCACCCGTGGACCTCCCGTTCGGCCGCACTGGGTTCCCAGGCGGACGTGCGCGGAACGAAGGACAAGCACATGAAGATCAAACTCAGTCTGCTGCTCCTCGCGGTGACCTCGCTGGCCGTCGGCGGTCTCGCCGTCACCGCACCCGCTCCCGCGTCCGCGGCGTCGTTGACCGAGGTCACCAGCTTCGGCGACAACCCCGGCGGGATGCGGATGCACGTCTACGCACCGGATTCCCGACCGGCCAACCCGGCGATCGTGGTGGCCATGCACGGCTGCGGCGGCTCCGGCCCCGGTTTCTACTCCGGCAGCGAGTTCGCCTCGCTGGCCGATCGGCACGGGTTCGTCGTCATCTACCCGAGCGCCCAGCAGGAAGCCGGGTTCGGCAAGTGCTTCGACACCTGGTCCGCCGCCTCGAAGCGCCGCGGCGGCGGCAGCGACCCGGTCTCGATCATCTCGATGGTGACCTACGTCCAGCAGCGCTACGGCGGCGACCCGAACCGGGTCTTCGCCACCGGGTCGTCCTCCGGCGGCATGATGACCAACCACATGCTCGCCGTGTACCCGGACGTCTTCAAGGCCGGGGCGGCGTTCATGGGCGTGCCCTTCGACTGCTTCGCCAACGCCGCCGACTACCCGCCCGGCAGCAGCCGGTGCACCGGTGGCGGGGGCGCGAACCGCACACCCCAGCAGTGGGGCAACTCGGTGCGGCAGGCCAACCCCGGCTACACCGGACCACGCCCGCGCGTGCAGCTGTGGCACGGCACCAACGACACCCTCGTGCCGTACTCGCTGCTCCAGGAAGCGATCGAGCAGTGGACCGACGTGTTCGGCCTGAGCCAGACGCCGACGTCCACCGACACCCCGCAGCCCGGCTGGAACCGGCGCCGCTACGCCAACACCTCCGGCACCACGCAGGTCGAGGCGTACAGCGTCCAGGGCGCCGGGCACAGCCTCCCGTCCACCGGCATGGCGGCGCAGGCCGTCGCCTTCTTCGGTCTCACCGGCTCCGGCGAGCCCACCACCACGACCACCACCACGACGACAACGACCACGACGACCACCACGCAGCCGGGCACCGGTTCGTGCAAGGTCACCAGCAAGGTCAACGCCTGGAACTCCGGCCTGACCGAGAGCATCACCATCGCCAACACCGGCGGCACCGCGATCAACGGCTGGTCGCTGGCGTTCGCCCTGCCCAGCGGGCAGTCCATCACCTCCGGCTGGAACGCGACCTTCTCGCCGACCACCGGGCAGATCACCGCGCGCAACGCCTCCTACAACGCCACGATCCCGGCGGGGGGCTCGGTCGACATCGGCTTCCAGGCGACCCACAACGGAACCACCGCCACGCCCTCCTCCTTCACGCTCAACGGCTCGGCCTGCTCCACGGCCTGATCGGGCGCGGGCCGGGTCTCACCCGAGACCCGGCCCGCGACGACTACCTGATCTGGTCGGCGGTGTAGTAGCCGGAGTCGATCAGGACCTCCTGGTAGTTGGCCTTGTCGACGGTGACCACGGGGAGGGTGAACGCGGGCACGACCTTCTGGCCGTTGTCGTAGTCGGTCGGGTTGTTGATCTCGGGCTTCTCGCCCTTGAGCACGGCGTCGGCCATCTTCGCCGCGACGTCGGCGAGCTGGCGCGTGTCCTTGTAGATGGTGGAGTACTGCTCACCGGACACGATCGACTTCACCGAGGCGACCTCGGCGTCCTGACCGGTCACGATCGGGTAGGGCCGATCACCGCTGCCGTAGCCGTTGCTCCTGAGCGCCGACAGGATGCCGATGGACAGGCCGTCGAACGGCGAGAGCACGCCCTGGACCAGCGCGCCGCCGCCGTAGCTGGAGGTGATGACGTCCTCCATGCGCCGCTGCGCCGTGGCCGGGTCCCAGCGCAGGATCGCGATCGTGGTGAAGTCCTTCTGGCCGCTCTTGACCACCAGCGTGCCGTTGTCGAGGTACGGCTGGAGCACGGACATGGCGCCGTTGAAGAAGAACGTCGCGTTGTTGTCGTCCGGCGACCCCGCGAACAGCTCGACGTTGAACGGCCCCCTGGCGTCGCCGTCCGAGCCGTCGGCCTTCTTCAGCCCCAAGCCGGTCAGCAGGGAAAGGGCTTGCTGGACACCGACCTTGAAGTTGTCGAAGGTGGCGTAGTAGTCGACGTCGGGGCTGTTGAGGATCAGCCGGTCGTAGGAGATCACCGGGATCCCCTTGTCCGCCGCCTGCTGGATCTGCGTGGTGAGCGCCTTGCCGTCGATCGAGGCCACGATGAGCACCTTGGCGCCCTTGGTGATCTGGTTCTCGATCTGGTTGGCCTGCGTCGGGATGTCGTCCTGGGCGTACTGGAGGTCGACCTGGTAGCCCTGCTCCTCCAGCGCCGCCTTGATGTTGTCGCCGTCGTGGATCCACCGCTCGGACGACTTGGTCGGCATGGTCACGCCGACCAGAGACCCGGAACCGGGCCCGGCCTCGACCGTCTGGTCGACCGTCTTGGTCGACGAGCCGCAGGCGCACAGCGCCGCGGTGAGCGCCAGAGCGCCACCCATCGCGGCGGCACGGGTGAACTCCATCGTTCCCTCCAGGGGTTCGGAACGTCCTGTCGTCGGCCTCCAGCACGTGCGCACCGCCGCGGAGCTTTCGAGGAGTCGACCGACGACGTCGCCGACTCGAACCGCGTGCGTGCCAGGGAATCGGTCGTCTTGACGTGACACCGTGGTCCGCACGGGTCGCCACCGCCGATGTTATCGCTAACATCCAGGTCGTCGGAAGGAGTCCGTCTCAACGGCGACCGAACCGGATCGCGCCTCGGGCGACGAGTCGCGCGCGGACCCCCGTGCCCGGTGGTCCGGGGTGGACGCTCCCCCGGAGACGGACCGGCGCTCGCCGGGTGTCCCGGCACCAGGTCGCCCGACAGCGGTTTGCGCCTCCCGTGAGCGGGGAATCCGGGCCTGTCCCGGTCGCGACGAGAGGTGTGGGCCGTGCCGCTGCCCGAGAACGGCGAGTTGCTCGCCGACCGGTACGAACTGGCCGAGGTGATCGGGGCGGGCGGCATGGCCGTGGTGCACCGGGCCTGGGACACCCGGCTGCGGCGACCCGTGGCCGTCAAGCTGTTCACGGCGACCGCCGACCTCGACAACGTCCGCCGGTTCGACAACGAGGTCCGCACCCTGGCGGGCCTGTCCCACCCCGGTCTGGTGTCCGTCTACGACGCAGGCGTGTGGGCGGGGACGTCGTTCGTCGTGCTGCGCCTGGTCGACGGACCCACGCTGCGCAACCGCATGGCCAACGGTCCGCTGCCCGTGGACGAGGTCAGGTCGACGGGGGCCGCCGTGGCCGACGCCCTCGCCCACGTGCACGCCCGCGGTGTGGTCCACCGCGACGTCAAGCCCTCCAACATCCTGCTCGACGACGACGGCACGCCGTACCTCGCCGACTTCGGGCTGGCCCACTCGGTCGGCAGCACGCGGCTCACCCGCACCGGCCTGATCGTCGGCACCGCCGCCTACCTGGCCCCGGAGCAGGTGCGCGGCGCCGAGGTCGACTCCGCCGCCGACGTCTACGCCCTCGGGCTGGTGCTGCTGGAGTGCCTGACCGGCCGGTGCGAGTACACCGGCAGCGACGTCGAGACCATCGTGTCCCGCCTGCACCGGTCCCCGGTGGTCCCGGAGCACCTGCCCGCCGACCTCGTGCGGCTGCTGACGCTGATGACGTCGCGGTCCCCCGACGACCGCCCCACCGCCCGGCACTGCGCGGAAGCCCTCCGCGCCGAACGGCCCACCGCCGTGTCGGCCGTCCCGCCGCTGCCGCGCGGGAGGGCGCTGATCGCGTCCGCCGCGGGTCTGCTGGGAGCCATCGGCGTCGGCTGCGCCCTCGCCTCCGGTCCGACCGCACCAGCGTCCGACTCCCCCGGTGCCGCCGTCGTCCAGCAGGTCCCGTCCACCGTGTCGACGCCTGCGGTGACGGACACCCCGGCACAACTCGTCGCGATCCCCAGCACGCCCCAGCCGACCCACGACGTGGTCGAACCCGCGCAGGCGCCCGCCCAGGCCCCCGCTCAGGCGCCCGTGCGGCAGCAGAGGCCCGAGCAGGCCGCGGGTCCGGGCCCCGGTCAGGGGAACGGACCGGGCAAGGGCGAGAAGCCCGCTCCTCCCGGCGCCGCGCACAAGGGCAAACCCTGACCGGGTCCTCGCCCGCCTACTGGTCGGACACGGCGCGAAGGGCGGGGCCGACACCCTCGCCGACGATCTTCCGCACGTCGGTGCCGGGCAGGTTCGGCCAGTAGGCCCAGTGCGTCACCACCTCGTCGGTCCCCCCGCCGGGCGGGCGGCGGAGCACCCGGTCGGAGTCGACGAAGCAGTTCAGGACGACCTCCCCCGTCTCCTCCACGGGATGGACGTCGCGGAAGTACATCGGGAGCACGATCCAGAACTCCGGACCCGTCACCGGGTCCGCGCCGGGTTCGGCGGGGTAGCGACCGGTGACGGCCGCGACGACGCCCGCGCCGTCGAAGGGCAGTCGCTCGTCCGCCGGGATCCAGTCGATCATCATCTCCACGTGAACCGCGCTCTCTCGTCGGGGGCGTTCGTCAGCGCCAACCGAACCCGATCCGACGGCCCTCCGCATCAGGGATCCCCCTCGGTTCACCCCCGTCTCGTCCGAACGGCGCGCCACGACTGCTCCCTTCGCCGCGGCGGTGACCACAAAACGTTGTTCAGCGCACCGGCGACGAACCTGAACACCCGCTCCGCCGCTTGACTCGGGAACCCCGTGTCGCGTCCACCGTCCTCGGCACGGGTTCCCCGACGACGAGGAGATCCCCGTGGCACGAAGAGCGGTCGCGCTGGTGCTGGCCTCCGCACTGGCGGGGGCGGCGGCCCCCGCGCACGCGGCTCCGGACAGGACCGCACCGGGCACGACGAGCACCGTGCGGGCGAGTGCTCCCAAGACCGTCACGCTCGTCACCGGCGACGAGGTCGTCCTCGACGGCGACCGGCTCGTCTCGGCCACCCCAGGCGCCCACCGGGACGGCATCTCGTTCCAGGTCACCCGGCACGCGGGCCGCGTGCGCGTCGTCCCCTCCGACGTGGCGGGGAAGCTGGCCGGGGGACGGGTGGACCAGCGGCTGTTCGACGTCACCGGGCTGGTCGAGGCCGGGTACGACGACGCGCGGCGCGACACGGTTCCGGTGATCGTCACCGGCGGCGGTCCGCCGTCGGGCGCGGTGGCGGCCGAGGCGCTGCCGACCGTGGACGCGGTGGCGGCCGAGGTGCCGAAGGCGACCGGGTGGCGGGAGCTGCCCGAGGGCACCGGCAAGGTGTGGCTGGACGGGGTCGCCCGCCCGCTGCTGGACCGCAGCACCGCCCAGGTCGGCGCTCCGGCGGCGTGGGCGGCGGGGCTGACGGGCGCGGGCGCGACGGTCGGGGTGGTCGACACCGGCGTGCAGGGAGATCACCCCGACCTGGTCGGGCGCGAGGTCGCCGAGCGCGACTTCACCCACGAGCAGGACGGGGTCGACCACTACGGCCACGGCACGCACGTCGCGGCCACGATCGCGAGCCACCGCGCGCCCTACCGGGGCGTCGCTCCGGACGCCCGGCTGCTCGACGCCAAGGTCTGCGACGCCGAGGGGTCGTGCCCGGAGTCGGTCATCATCGAGGGGATGCGGTGGGCCGCGGAGCAGGGCGCGGACGTGGTCAACGTCAGCCTCGGCCTGACCCCCACCGACGACGTCGACCCGGTCGAGGCGGCCGTGGACGCCCTGTCGGCGAGCCACGGCACGCTGTTCGTCGTCTCGGCGGGCAACTCGGGGCGAGGGGGCGCGGGCACCGTGATGTCCCCCGGCACCGCAGGCTCGGCGCTCACGGTCGGCGCGGTGGACCGCGACGACTCGCTCGCCGAGTTCTCCAGCCGTGGCCCGAGGGTGCCGGACGGCGCGGTCAAACCCGACATCACCGCGCCGGGTGTGGACGTCGTCGCGGCCAGGGCGAGCACCGGCTGGATACCCGGCCTGCCCGCCGACCAGGAGCACACCAGCCTGTCCGGCACGTCGATGTCCTCCCCGCACGTCGCGGGCGCCGCGGCGCTGCTGGCGCAGCGGCACCCGGACTGGAACGGCGCGCGGCTCAAGTCGGCGCTGACCGCCTCCGCGCGGCCGAACCGGGGCCTGGGCGTCTTCGAGCAGGGCTCCGGCAGGCTGGACGTCGCCGCCGCCCTGTCCACGACGATCACCAGCGAACCGGCGTCGGTCGCCCTCGGCCTCCAGGAGTGGCCTCACGACGACGACGTGCCCGTGGTGGCACCCCTGCTCTACCGCAACGACAGCGCCCAACCGGCCGCGCTGGACCTGTCGGTTCGGACGCGTGGTCCGGACGGCGCGGAACACCCGGTGTTCTCGGTGTCCCCGGCCAGGATCACCGTCCCTGCGGGCGGCACGGCCGAGGTCGCCGTGACCGGTGACGCGCGGCGGGGACCCGTGGACGGCGTGTACTCGGGGTCGGTGGTGGCCACCACGGGCGGCGCGGAGGTGCTGCGGACACCGGTCGGGATGAACCGCGAGGTGGAGAGCTACCCCGTCACCTTCGACTTCCCCGGCGCGCCCGGCGGTGGAACGTCCACGGTCGTGACGAACGTGGCCACCGGCGCGTCCACCTACCTGCGGGCCGGCTCCGCGCGGCTGCCGGGGGGCGACTACCTGGCGCAGGTGCTGCTGGGCCCGCAGGAGGGCCCGCACACCATCATCACCAGACCGGACCTGCGGGTGGCCGGACCGACGCACGTGGTCCTGGACGCGCGCTCGGCGGGGCCGCTGGAGGTGGTCGCGCCCGATCCGGCCGCGGTGGCCGGTCCGCACCGCCTGGTGGTCGCGCGCAGGCTCGGCGGGAGCAGCACGGACCTGACCGTCGTGTACCCCGGCCGCTTCCCTGGGGGAACGCGGGTCGGCCACGCCGGACCACCGCTGCCCGCAGGCGAACTGGACGTGTTCGTGACCGCGGAGCTCACCGGTCCGTCCGCGTCCTACGTCCTGGGGTGGACCGAGCAGGGCCGGGTGCCCGACGGGTTCGTGCGCAGGCCGCGCGGATCGGACCTGGCGGAGGTGCGCACCACGATCGCCCTGGAACCGCGGGGGCAGCAGCAGACCGTCATGGACGTCCTGGTGTCCCGGTCCGGGGCGCTCGGTCCCGTCCTCCTGACGGACGTGCCCCCCACCCGCACCGTGACGAGGTACGCGACACCGGGCACCGCCTGGCTCCCGTTGTTCTCCGGAGGAGGGACGTTCATGGTCGGGAAGCAGGAGCGGTACCGCGCGGGCCGGACCCACGAACGCTCCTTCGGCGCGCCCGTCGTCGGACCGGTGATGTACAACGACGGCTCCCCCAGCCTGACCCGCACCGGCGACGAGGTCGAGGTGTCGCTGTCGCCGTTCGGCGACCGCGAGGGCAACCAGGGCTACTCCCCCGTCACCTCCGCGCGGACGGCCCTGTACCGCGACGGGGTGCTGGTGGGTGAGAACGACAGCGCCGGGTTCGGGGTGTTCACCGTTCCACCGGGACCGGGTGTGCTCCGGGCACGCGCCGAGGCGACGCGGTCGACGGAGGTCTCGGACCTCAGCACGCACGTCGCGGTGGACTGGACGTTCCGCTCGACCACGACACCCGGTGAACGGCGGCTGCCGATGTCGGTGGTGCGGTTCACGCCGGTGCTGGACCGCACGGGCGGCGCACCGGCGAACCGTCCGCTGAGCGTGCCGCTCGTGGTGGACCAGCAGCCGGGCGTGGACAACCCGCCGTTGCACGACTTCCGCGTCGAGGTCTCCCACGACGACGGGGCGAGCTGGACGAGCGTCCCGGTCCTGGGGCGCACGGCGCTGGTGGGCAACCGGGCGGGCGCGGGGACGTTCGTCTCGCTGCGGGTGCGCGCGTCCGACGACCGGGGCGGCGAACTGGACCAGACCGTGATCCGGGCGTACCGGCTCGGCTGACGGCCCGCGAAGGGCGCCGGGCGGGGCGAAGGGGCTCCGCCCGGCGCCATGACGGGGACAGCGGTCGCCACGGCCACAACGGTCGCCACGGCCACAACGGTCATCACGGGCACAGCGGTCGTCGCGGCACGCCGGGGAAGTGCGCCTCCCAGTCGACGGCGGCCGGGTCGGCGCACACCTCGCGGATCACCGGGTCGACCTCCACCGCGAGCCGCCACAGCGCCCCGCCGCGCGTGGCCACCAGCAGCAGCTCACCGCTGCCGGGCTCGTGCCGCGCGTAGGCGAACTCCGCTCCCGGCACCCGCAGCGACAGCGGTTCCCGGCCGCCGTCGAGGTCCCACAGCCGCACCGAGTCGCGGTGCACGGCGGTGACGGTCCCGCCGTCGCGGGAGAACTCGACCACCGCCTGCTCCGGAACCCCGTCCGCCTCCACGAGGGTCCTGGGCCCGTCCGCGAGGTCGAGAACGGTGACGTGCCCGCTGTCGCGGTCGGACACGGCGAGCCTGCCCCCTGGCCCGGCTACCACGGCGAGCCGGGCCTCGCGGCTGAGGACCGGGGTCGTCCGCCCGTCCAGGGAACGCACCTCCACCTCGCGGCGGTCGCCGTCGCGGCGCACGACGACCACGCCGGTGCCGTCCTCCAACGGCACGGCGCTCTCCACGCCGCCACCCGGCAGGCGGACCCTGGTGGTGTCGCCGGGCCGCCAGCGCACCGCCGCGCCGTCCTCGACGGCGGCCATGAGGGTGCCCGCCCCGTCGACGCCCAGGGGCAGCGGCCAGCCCGTCATGGTGGCGGTCCGGCGCGGCGCGTCGGGGTCGCCGAGGTCCCAGACCTCGAACTCGTCGGCGCCGATCATCGTGAGCGCGGTGCGCCCGTCGGAGCTGAGCAGGTACAGGTACCCGTCGCGCGGCACCTCGATCCGGCCCGCCCGCCGCCGGTCCGCCCCCTCCCCGACCCAGAGGCGGTAGAAGGCCACCCTCGTGTACTCGGCGTCGGTCTCGTTGGTCACGGCGACCCTGTCGGGCACCCGCGTGTAGCCGTCGCCCAGGGTGGTCGCGGTCCCCGCCGCGCGGGCGAGCAGGAGCGCGTCGCGGGCGCGGGTGGTGGGTGCCACGCGGTACGCGGCCAGCGCGAGCGCGGCGGCCTCACGCGGGCGGGTCAGCTGTCCCAGCGCGGTGTCGGCGGCGCGCGACGACAACGCCTGGTTGCGCTCACGGGTGGCGGCGCGCTGGGCGGTGACCGCGTAGGTGGCGGTGACCGCGAGCAGCAGGACGAGCACGGCGAGGCAGGCGACGAGTCGCCGCAACCCGCGCACGCCCCGCCTGCGCAGCGCCTCCCGGTCGCGCTCGGCGGCCACGCCCGCGTCGACGAACTCGCGCTCGGCCGCGTTGAGCCGGGGTGCCAGGCGGCGCGCCTGGTCGAGGTGGACGCCCCGGTACAGGACGTCGGGATCGCGGTCGTGGGCCCGCCAGGCGTCGGCGGCGCCGGTCAGCACGCGGTGGGCGCGCAGGGCTTCGCGGTCCTCGTCGAGCCAGCCCGCCAGCCTGGGCCACGCCCGCAGCAGCGCCTCGTGGGTCAACTCGACGGTGTCGCGGTCGAGGGTCACCAACCGGGCCGCCGCGAGGCGGTCCAGGAGGGCGTCGTCCGCGTCGAGTTCGGCGCGGACGACGCGGCGACGGGTGTCCTCGGTGCCGTCACCGGGGGCGACCAGCCGCTGGAACACCTGCCGTGCCGCCTGCCTCTCCTGCTCGGACAACGCGTGGTAGACGTCGTCGGCGGTGCGCGCCAGGGCGTGCTCGACACCGCCCGCGTCCTCGTAGGCCGCGAGCGTCAGCACCGCGCCGCGCCGCCGCCGCCACGTCTCCACCAGCACGTGCGAGGCCAGCGGCAGCGCGCCCGGCCCGCCCGCGACGTCGGCGACCAGGCGTGCCACCAACGAGTTCTCCAGGGAGACCCCCCGCAGGGCGGCGGGTTCGACGACCGCGCGGCGGACCTGTTCGGCGCTCATCGGACCGACGAGCACCTGCGAGCGGTGCAGCGCCTCGACCAGCTCGGGGTGGCGCGCGCAGTGGCCGCAGAAGTCGGCGCGCACCCCGATGACGACGCGGGCGGCCCCGGCGCCGTGGGTCAGCGCCCGCACCAGCCACCGCCGGTCGGCCTCCCCGCAGAGCGTGAACACCTCCTCGAACTGGTCGACCACCAGCAGCGGACCGTCCCCGCTCTGCCGCAGCAGCACACGCAGGTGCTCGGGATCGGCGGCGAGTTCGGCGCGCACGTCGACCGCCGACCGACGACCCGCGAGCGCCACCGCCAGCTCGGTGATCGGGTCCGGACCGGGCGTGATCACCACGTGCTCGCCCCACCGCGCGGCCAGGCCCGCCCTCAGCAGGGACGACTTGCCCGCACCGGACGCGCCGAACAGCCCGACGAACGGTCGTTCGCGCACCAGCGCGAGCACCCTGCCCACGTCCGCCTCACGACCGAAGAAGCGTTCGGCGTCACCGACCTGGTAGGCAGCCAACCCCACGTAGGGGGCGTCCCCGTGGTCCGGCTCCTCGACCGCCAGTTCCCGCCACCGGGCCGTCCACCGCTCGACGTCTCCCCCGCACGCGCGGACGAACGCCCGCGTCACCGCCAGACTGGGAAGCCTGCGTCCGGCCACGGCCTCCGACAGCGCGGCGGGCGAGTAGTTGGCCAGACGCCCCAACTCCCGGTAGGACGGCAGCCCCGCGCCCCGCCGCAGCCGCCGCAGGTCCTCGGCGAACCGCAGGACCGGCGTGTCCTCCCCGACCAGCGGACGTTCCAGACGTGGCACCGCTCCTCCCTCCTCCACCTCGATCCTCCCGGAGGGGGATCACGCACGACGGCCGCCGTGCGGACCAGTCGAGCGCGGCACACGGCTCCACCGGCGCGCGGTGGAACGGCCCCTGGCGCACGACCCGCCGCGGCCCGCTACCGCGGCCCCAGCCGGACGGGGAGCGACGTGACGAGGGTGCCGATGTCGCGCTCGGCGAAGACGATCTCGTCCGGTCGCACGGTGAGCCGCAGTCCCGGCGCCCGGTCCAGCAGGGCGTCGAGGGCGACCGCCAGCAGGGCTCGGGCGAGACCGACGCCGGGGCAGTAGTGCCGTCCACCCCCGAACCCGATGTTCTTGCGGGCGGGCCGGTCCACCAGGAACAGGTCGGGATCGTCGTAGGCGGCCGGGTCGTGCAGTGCGGCGATCCACGCCAGCAGCACCGCCTGCCCCCTGGCGACCGTGCCCGAGGGCAGGCGGACCTCGGCGGTCGCCACCCGGAGGGCGGCCACGTTGCCCATGTGCACGTGGCGCAGCAGTTCGTCCACGGCCGCGGGCACGGCCTCCCTGTTCCCGACCAGCGCCGTCCAGTGCGCCGCGTCGTCGCTGAGCAGGGCGAGCACGGACCGGCCCAGCACACCGCTCGGCGCCTCGACCCCGGCGGACACCAGGAGCCGCACGATGCTGACCAGTTCGTCCCGGTCGAGCCGGGCGTCGGTGTCCGGCGGCGTCACGAGGTCGAGCAGCAGCGGAGCGTCGGGGCGCGGTGCGGCGACGACCTCGCGCAGGTACGCGGTGAACTCCGCCACCAGGTCGGCCCGCTGCTCGGGCGGCACCGGGGTGGCCAGGGTGTAGGCGCCCGACCAGCGCCGGACGCGATCCGCGTCGGCCTCGGGGATGCCCAGCAGCGAGCACATCGTGAGCAGCGGGAGCGTGGCGCAGTACTCCTCGACCAGGTCCGCGGTCGGCCCCATCGCGTCGAGCAGCGTGCGGGCCACCCGCTCGGCCACCGGGACGTACCTCGCGACGCGGGTGTTGTTCAGCGCCTGCGTCGCGATCCGGTGCACGCGGTCGTGCGCCTCGTCCGCCTGGTTGATCAGCAGCTCGGGGTCGTAGAGGAAGTTCGGCTCGGCGCTGTTCCTCGGCGCGTCGGGCAGGACGTGGTTGCGCGACAGCCTCGGCTCGGCCGCCGCAGCGGCGACGTCCTCGTGCCGGACCAGCAGGATCGCCTCGTCCCCGCTGGGCAGGGTGACCGTGCCGAACGGGCAGGTCTCCCGGCGCTCGGCGAACTCCGGGGCCGGGGCCAGCCGGTTGCCCGAGGGGAACGGGAAAGCGGGGGCGTTCACCGGGAACTCCTCTCTCGCACGGCGGCCAGGTGCGGCAGCGCGTGCAGGGTGGTGGTCGTGTCGACACCGAAGTCGATCAGGCAGGCGACCTCGTCGACACCGATCCCGGTGAGCCGGTCGAGGAAGGCCGCGCAGGTCGCGGGCCCGCCGAAGAGGCCAGCCCTGGTGAGGTAGCGCTCGAACGCCCGGTCGACCAGGAAGTCGACGTCGTCCTCGGAGAGGTCCCCGCCCACCACCCTGGCCGACAGGTCGAGCGAGCGCCGCAGGTACCGCCGCATCGGCTCGCGCACGACGTCGCGCACGGTGGCGTCGTCCGGGCCTGCGAACGCGTGCAGCATGAGGGTCACCCTGCCCCCGGCGCCGCGAACCGTCCGGTAGCGCTGGATCTTGGCCGCGAGGTCGTCCACCTCCTGGTTGAGCAGGTGCGTCAGCACGTTGGCCCCGAGCCCGCCCGCCAGCTCGAACGTGGCCGGGTCGCCCGCGCTGGTGATCCAGACGGGCGGGTCCGGTCGCACCGGGCGGGGGTAGGCGGCCAGGTCGACCTCGGCTCCGCGCCCGTCGACCCGGCGCACCGTCCCGCCCCGCCACAGCGTGCGCACCTCGTCGAGCAGCCGGACGAAGTCCCGCCGCCGGTGCTCGAACGCCCGCGGCGCCAGGGCGAAGTCGACCGCGTGCCAGCCCGAGGCGAACGCCAGCCCAACCCTGCCGCCGGAGAGCTGGTCCACCACGGCCCATTCCTCGGCCACGCGCAGCGGGTCGTGCAGGGGCAGCACGACGCTCCCCGCGCGAATCCCGATCCGCGTGGTCACCGCGGCGATGGCGGCACTCGTGACGGACGGGTTGGGGTACGGGCCGCCGAACGGGTGGAAGTGCCGCTCCGGTGTCCACACCGCGTCGAACCCGTTGTCGTCGGCGAACTTCGCGCCGTCGAGCAGCAGCCGGTAGGCGTCCGCCGTGGACCGTTCGCCCGCGTCGGCGGTGAAGTAGAACAGGCTCAGGTCCACGGGGGCTCCGCGGGGCTCAGGCCGATCGCGTCGCGCAGCACCTCGGTGAACTCCTCCACGGGTGCGCGGGTCCCGCGGGGGTGCAGCATCGTCACCACCGTCGTGGGACCGTCGACGACGGTCAGGTGCAGGAGGTTGCGGGCCACCCCGGCCGACGTCGTCCAGTCCACGCGCGAGTCCGCGAACGACGGGGGTTCGACCCGGCGCCGGTAGCTCATCGAGATCGCCGTGGGAGACAGCGAGGGCCGCGCACCCGCCGCGCTCAACGGCGTGCCGCGGAACGGGTAGAGCGCGCGCAGGTCCCGGCGCACCGCGCGGACCTGGTCGGTCACGGGCACGTCGTGCGGCACCGTGCACGGCAACGGGAGTTCGTTCACGAACAGTCCTACGTGGTCGGATTCGCCCGGTGTCCTGGTGGACAGGGCGATGGTGAGGTCACCGAGACCGCCCGCGACGAACCGGAACACCGAGAGCAGGAGTTCGAACCGCGTCACCCCCAGGTCCTCCGCCACCGCGTCCAGCCTCGCCGAGGCCTCGCGGGTCAGCACACCCGCCCACCCCTGCCCCGGCGCGGCGGAGAACCGCGCGGCGCGGTGCGGACGCGACCGCCAGAACTCCCGTGCGGCCGCGAGCGGCGGCCGTCGGGGCTCCGGGGCAGGCAGCGGGGCGGGCGGCGCCTTCCGGTAGAACGCGGCCAGGTCCCGCACGAGCACGTCCTTGGAGTGCCCGTCGAACACCGAGTGGTGGGCGGTGAACACGAGCAGCCGTTCAGCGGAGGCGACCGTGAACCGGCACAGCGGTCCGGTGTGGACGGTGAACCCCGCGGCCATCTCCTCCGCCACCGAGACGCGCTCGACGTGCCGCACCTCGGGCTGCTCCCGCGCGGGCACGAGCCACGGCAGTCCGTCGCGGTCCTCGATGGCGCCGCGCAGCACCGGGTGGCGGTCGAGCACCGCTCGACAGGCCGACAGGAGCGCGTCGACGTCGAGGGTGGGCCCGAACGAGACCGTGAGGCCCAGGGTGTAGGCGAGGCCCGCGACACCCGCCTGCTCCACGAACCAGACGCCCGCCTCCGCGGTGGTGGCGGGTCGCCCGATCACCTCCACCGCGCGTCCAGCGGGGAGAGGCGGTCGAGGATCAACCGGGCCTGCGCGGCCAGCACCGGCGTGGCGAAGAGGGCCGCGGCGGAGAGGTCGACGTCGAACTCCGCCGAGCAGAGCCTGGCCAGCCGCAGGGTGAGCAGCGAATCTCCACCCAGGGCGAGGAAGTCGTCGTCGGCGCGCACCTCGCGCAGGCCGAGGAGCGTGCTCCACACCAGTCCCAGGGCGCGTTCCACCGGCGATTCCAGCGGCAGCACCGCCTCCACGGCGAACAGGCCCACCAGGTCGCGCTTGACCACCTTGCCCGCGGTGTTGCGCGGCAGCAGGTCCACCCGCAGCAGCCGCGAAGGCACCTCCGCCGGGGACAGCCGCTCGGCCAGGAACACCCGCAGCCCCTCGACCACGTCCGCCGACGCGGTCACGACCGCGGCGGCGAGCACCGTGCCGGACCTCGGGTGGGGCAGTCCGAGCACCGCGGCGTCCAGCACACCGGGGTGCTCGTGCAGCGCCGCCTCGACCGCGAGCGTGGACACCCGGTGCCCGCCGACCTTCACCACGTCGGACTCGCGGTCGATCAGGTGCAGGTACCCGTCGTCGTCGATCCGCCCCAGGTCCCCGGTGCGGATCCAGCCGTCGACCGGGACGGGGGAACCGTCGTCGTGCAGCGGGGTTCGCGGCGCCACCGGGGCGCGCAACCACACCTCCTCCCCGACCACCCGCACGTCACCCGTGCCCAGCGCGGTCGGCCTGGTCGGGTCGAACGCCATCGCGACGTGGCCGGGAGCCGCCTCGGTGGAGCTGTAGTAGTTCACCAGCGCGGCGTCGGGCAGCGCACGAGCCAGTTCCAGCGCGACCGAGGGCGGCAACGCGGCCCCGGTGGACCCCACCAGCGCCAACGACGTGAGGTCGTACCGCGACCACGCCGCGGAGTTGACCAGCTCGACGGCGGTCGCGGGCACCAGGAACAGCGAGTCCGCGCGGTACCGCTCGACGGCGGCGCACAGCTCCTCCACGTCCGGGTGCCGCGCCACCAGCGCCGTCGCTTCGGCGGTCAGGGCGTTGAGCAGCATCGTCTGGCCCGCGTTCGTGCCGATCGGGAAGGCGTGGGCGAAGTACCGCGGGCGCCCCCGCAGCCGCCGCGGCGCGTAGCCGTGGGTGAGGTTGGCGTGGGTGGCCACCACGCCCTTGGGGCTCCCGTCGGTGCCGGAGGTGAACAGGACCTGGGCGGGCGCCTCGGGCGAGACGACGTCCAACCCCGCGACGGGCCCGTCGGTCGCCTCCGTCGTCGTGCCGCCCGCGAACGCCACCGCCGTCCTGCCGTGGACCAGCGTCCGCGCCTCGCAGCGGGCCAGCAGGTCGTTCCTCAGGGTGTCCGGGAGGCGCGTGGAGAGGGGGACCGCCGTCGCGCCCGCGATCAGCACGGCGCAGAACGCCACCGCGTGGTCGGTCCACTCGTCCTCGCCGAACAGCAGGCCCACCCGGTCCCCCGTGCCGACTCCCGAGGCCCGCAGCCTGCGGGCGAACCCGGTCGCCCTGGCGTGCCACGCGCCGAACGTCAGCGACGTGCCGTCGGTCTGCCGGATCGCCGGGCGTTCCGGCTCGCGGGCGCGCTCCTCCAGCACCTCGGGGACGGTCGCGCCGCTCACGTGGCCCGCGCCCGGTCGATCGCGTCGGCGATGGCGGCGACGGTGCCCCGTCCCAGCACGAGCTTCAGGTCCACCACCCCGCCGAACGCCGCGCGCGAGCGCGCCACGAGCTGGGTGGCGATCAGCGAGTGCCCGCCCAGGTCGAGGATGTGCTCGTGCACGCCGACGCCGTCCACGCCGAGTAGCCCTTCCAGGATCCGGGACACGGCCTGCTCGGTCGTGGTGCGGGCGACGTCGTCGGTCGCGGGAACGGGCAGGCGCGAGCGGTCGACCTTGCCGTTGGCCGTCAGGGGCAGCCGCGGCACGACGTGCACCTCGTCCGGCACCAGGTGGCGCGGGACCTCGCCGACCAGCGCGACCCGGATCGCGGTTCCGGTCACCGGCGGGCCGTCGTCGAGCACGACGTGCGCGACCAGCCGGGTCGTGCCCTCGTCCGTGGCGCGCCCGGACACCACCGCCTCGCGGACCGGGGGCAGCGCGGTCAGCGCGTGCTCCACGGCACCCGGTTCGACCCGGACACCCCGCACCTTGAGCTGGTCGTCACCGCGGCCGAGGAAGGTCAGCACGCCGTCGGGCGAGCGCCTGCCCAGATCCCCGGTCAGGTACAGCCTCCCCGCGCCGAACGGGTTGTCGACGAACCGCCGACCGGTCAGGTCCGGGTCACCGAGGTAGCCGCGGCCCACGTGCGGCCCTCCCAGCACGATCTCCCCCACCTCGCCGTCGACCACGGGTCGCAGGTGCTCGTCGACCACCAGCGCCGTGGTCCCGGCCACGGCACGACCGATGGGCACCTCGGGCGCGGCCGGGTCGGCGGCGGTCACGGTGTGCAGGGTCGCGCACACCGCGGTCTCGGTGGGCCCGTAGCCGTTGACGAAGGTCACCCGGTCCCGCCACCTCGCCGCCGTGGACGGCGAGCACACCTCCCCCACGCTGACGAGGGCCCGCAGGTCCGGGTAGTCCTGCTCGGGCAGCGTCCGGACCACCGCGGCGGGCAGCACGGCGTGGCTCACCCCGCGGTCGAGCAGCGTGGTCGCGAGGTCGTCCCCCGCCACGACCTCCCGCGGCGGCACGTCGAGCCGGGCGCCGTGCCCGAGCGCCATGACCAGGTCGAACACCGCGCCGTCGAACGCCGGGGAGGCGAACTGGAGCACGCGGGCGCCGGGCCCGAGGTCCGGGAAGTGCGCGCGCTGGACGTCGACCAGGTTCCGCACGCCCGCGTGCTCGACCAGGACGAGCTTCGGCTCGGCGGTCGTGCCCGAGGTCGGCATCACGTAGGCGAGGTCCTCCGGCGCGGATCGGGGCAGGTCCCCGGTGCCCGGCGTCGTGCCGAGGCGGGCGAGGTCCAGGTGGGGCGGTCCGGGCAGCCGCCTGACCGCGGTCCCCCCGAGCACCGCCGTGACGCCCGCCCGTTCGACGAGCGCCAACGACCAGGTCTCCGGGTACGAGGTGGAGAGCGGCAGGAACGCCGCTCCCGCCTTCCACACCGCCAGCACGGCTTCGACGTACTCCAGCCCCCGGTCGACCACGAGCGCGACGACGTGACCGGGCAGCACGCCTTCCGCCCGCAGCGCCGCCGCGAGGCCGTCGGTCCTGCGGTCCAACTCGCGGTAGGTCACCGTCGAGGCGGCGTCGGCCACCGCGACGTCATCCGGCGCGCGCCGAGCCAGGCCCGCCACGACGTCGCAGAGCGAACCGCGGGCGGGAAGTGCGTCCAGATCCACCGGTGCTCCTCTCCCCTCGGTTCGATCACCACACCCGGCAGGGACCTTCACCCACGGCCGTGCGAGCGAGCAAGTCCCCGTCTCAGCGGGTCGGCCACCGCCCACCCCGGATCCGCCATCGCGGCCCACCCCAGCCCCGGTGGGGGCGGTGGCGACCGGAGCACGTTCCGGTGCTGCCAGGGCGCGGGTGTCGAGACCAACACCGAGATCGCCGACTCCTCACCGGCACGACGCCTGGTCACCGGTTCGGGAGTTCCCCGGCGGGTCTACCGGCCTGGTCGCGCGAGACGGACGCGGATCGGACCCCGCCACGCCCCGTCCACGTCGAGCACCTCACCGCGCTGCGTGACCTCGACGGCGCCGCGGCGCGCGAGGTCCCTCGCGATCTCCCTGGTCCGCTCCATCAGGCCCCTCCAGTCCGCGCCACCGACCGCGCGCGCCGCGTCGGACGGGCACGTGGTGCGCGGAGCCCGGTGCTCGGCCAGGGCCAGCAAGGCGGCTTCGAGCCGCTCCCCGACGGGCGCGTCGGACAGCGCGACCTCCGCCGACGTCGATCCGATCGAGGTCAACTCGGCGCGCAACCGCCCGTCCGTCATCGTCCGAGCGTAGGTCCGTTCCGGACACCCCACAGCCGAACGCGGGAGCCGTCGGGAGCGGCACCGCGTGCACGGCTCGACGGGTCCCGGCCCCGACCCGGACCTGATCAAGGACCGTTCAACGGCGGCCGGGGACGCGGGCGGCGACCGCGGCGACGGTCGCCAGGTCCGCGCTGGAGAATCCGGTGCGGCTCAGCACCGCCAGGGACTTGTTCGTCGCCAGCGCGGACAACGCCAGTTCTGCCGCCTCCTGCTCCTCGGCCCCCGCCGCCCGCAACGCCCGCTCCAGCACCGCCCGCACGCGGTCGATCATGGCGCGGACCATCGCCTGGCCCTCCGCGTCGATGGCCGGGAACTGCGCTGCCGACATCGTGAGCAGGCAGCCGTCCGGGACCGCCGGGTCGGCGATGCGGTTCAGGGTGACCTCCAGGTAGGCGGCCACCACGGCGCTCGGGCTCGGGTGGGGGCCGGACAAGGCCTGCTCGTACAGCGGGTGGTAGGTCTGCGCGTACCGTTCGAGGCTCTTCCGGAAGAGGGCGCTCTTGTCGCCGAAGGTGCCGTAGAGCGAGCCCCGACCCAGGCCCGTGCCCTCGGTCAGGCGGTCGATCGAGGCCTCCGAATAGCCCCAGCGCCAGAAGACGTGCATCGCACGTCGCAGCGCCTCGTCCACGTCGAACTGCTTGCGACCCGCCATGGTTCGTCAGCCTACACATCTTGTACTGATCGTTCCAAGATGGGTAGGGTCGCCGCCATGACAACCTTGGGATCGCTGCCGCTGCCCGACGGGTTCACCGACGTCTTCACCAGCAGGCTCGTGGAACTGGACGGGCTGCGGCTGCACGCGGTCACCGGCGGGGACGGCCCGCCGCTGCTGCTGGTCGGCGGCTGGCCGCAGACCTGGTACGCCTGGCGGGAGGTGATGCCCGCGCTCGCCCGCGAGCACACCGTCGTCGCCGTCGACCCGCGCGGAGCCGGACTCTCGGACAAGCCCGACGACGGTTACGACGTGGGCACGCTGGCCGCCGACCTGGTCGCGCTGATGACCGCGCTCGGGCACGACCGGTTCGACGTGGTCGGCCACGACATCGGCATGTGGACCGGGTACGCCCTGGCCTCCGACCACCCCGAGCGGGTGGGCAGGCTCGCCGTCGTGGACGCGATCATCCCCGGCCTCACCCCGGCCCCGTCGGTCTTCAGTTCCGCCGCGGTCAACCAGCGGCTCTGGCACTTCGGCTTCAACCGGCTCACCGGCCTCAACGAGGAACTGGTCCGGGGGCGGGAGCGCCTCTACTTCGGCCACCAGTTCGCCACCAAGGGCGCCACGCCGACCGCGATCCCCGCGCACGCCGTCGACGTCTACGTCGACGCGATCGTCGCGGATCCCCGCGGACTGCGGGCGAGCTTCGCGTACTACCGGGCGCTGGACGAGACGATCGCGCAGAACGAGCAGCGCCGGAAGACCCGGCTGACCCTGCCGGTGCTCGCCGTCGGCGGCGCGCGGTACGGCGGCGCGCTCGTCGCCGAGACGATGCGGCTGGCCGCCGACGACGTCACCGAGGTGGTCGTCGAGGACTGCGGCCACTACGTGGCCGAGGAACAGCCCGCGCGGTTCACCGAATTCCTGGAGGACTTCCTCACCGATCCTCGGAACGGTTCTCCGATTCGACGGTGAGACCGACGTCGGCCGCGCCCCGGCGGTGCCCGCGACCACGTGTGGTGGTCCTGCGGTATTACGGCGGTGATACCGGAGGACCACCACCAGGGGCCACCGCGGGTGGATGGTAGGGCCATTCCGTCCCGATAGCGTCGAAACCATGGCCGACACCACCTCCACCTCCGCCACGGCGGATGGCGTCCGACCCGGCGGATTCCGCATCGCCTCCGCGTGGCTCGTGGCGGTCGCAGCGGTGTTCACCTCCGTCCTGCTCTACTTCGCCGTCCTGCTCGTGACCGCGCAGACGACCGAGAACGCGGTGCTGTCCTACGCCGTCGCCACGCTCGTCGCGCTCGCGTGCGCAACCGGCTTGGCGCGGTGGTCGGTTCGACTCCGAGAGGGCCGCGGACGGCTGACCGAGGGCGTCTGCCTCACGATGTCGCTCGTGCTGGCGGCCGGGCTGTCCTGGACCTGGTTCGGAGCGCCCGCAACCTACACACCGCTGCCCGACTCGTCCGCCGTTCAGCACTGGGACCTGCCGACCGGCTCCCGGATCGGCTACGTCCGCACCGCAGGGAAGGTCACGCACGCCGAACCGGTGCTGCTCGTCCACGGCGGCCCAGGAGCCCCGACCCACCCGAACGACGAGTTCGCCGGGCGCCTCGCGGCCGCCGGATTCGCCGTGTACACCTACCAGCAGGTCGGTGCGGGCCAGTCGAGCCGGCTCGATCCGAAGGACTACACGATCGACCGGCACGTCGCCGACCTCGACGCCATCCGACAGGAGTTGGCGGCTCCGAGGATGGTGCTGATCGGTTCGTCCTGGGGCGGGCAGCTCACCGCTCACTACATGGCCGCGCACCCGGACAAGGTCGCACAAGCTGTCGTGGCGAGCCCTGGAGCCATGTCCAGCGACTCCTTCGAGGACGGCAGCCTCACGCCGAACGCAGCCAACGACCAGACCGAGCAGTTCGCGAAGCACACCCGCTTCGCGGCCACGTACTTCCTGGCCCAGGTGGGCGGATTGCGCGCGGCCCGGACACTGATGTCCGCCGACACGGCGGACGGGCTCTACCAGCAATTCGTGCGAAGTCTCACCATGGGTTCCGGCTGCCCCGGTGCCGCCGGGGCCGAACGGCCCGTCGACGCCACCGCCGGGTACAGCCTCTGGGTCAACGTCGCCACCCTCGCCTCGGCGTCGAAGGCCGCCGACCCTCGCCCGGCGCTGCGCCAGAACCACACCCCCGTCCTGGTTCTGCGGGCGCGGTGCGACTACCTCCGCTGGGAGGTGACCCGCGAGTACCGCGACACGTTCCCCCGAGCGACGATGCTGACCATCGACGGCGCGGGCCATTCCGTCCTCGCCGACGAGCCTGCCGACACCGGCAGCGCCGTCACCGCCTTCCTCACCGGAGGGGCCCTGCCCGCCGAGCCGTACACCGCGACGGAAGCACCCTGGTGACGCCGAGCCGCCGGGCTGTCCGTGAACCCGGTCAACGCCCGGCCCGCTCCCCGCATCGCGACGCCACCGCGGGCGAGCCGTCCGCCAACGACCGCAGGACATCGCGCGTCCGAACGATCACGTCCCGGCGCTCCCGCGTCCGCTCGGTCGGCTCCCCCGGTCTGCGGCCCACCCACACGTGCGCCACGCCGCCGGCGAGCCGTCCGCCGTCCGCCGTGGCAGGTCCTCGCGCTCGACATCGGCTCGCACGCTGTTCTGCCGGTCTCCGGTGTGGCCGTCGAGCGGTTGGACGTTGATGCAGGTGCCGTTCTCGCCGGTGGCGCCACCGGCGCCGCACTGCTCGTCCGGACGACGCTCGACCACGCGACACCCTCACCGCCGGTGGGGCTCGGGGAACCGGCGGCGCGCCCGGTCGAGGACCCGGCTGATCGGCGCCTCGTCACGGCGGTCCCGACGCCAGGTCAGGTAGGTCACGATCGAGGGCTGGGGGTCCAGCAGGGGGAGCAGCAGGATCCGTTCGCCGTGGGGTGACGCGAAGTGGCTGTGGTCCTGCCAGCCCGCGGGCACGAAGGAGCAGTGCACCCCGTCGGACAGCAGCATCAGCAGACCGTCCTCGACGGCGGCGTTGATCCGGTCCACCAGCGGGACCATCTCCAGGTAGGGGTGGAGGACCTCGGGGAACGTCCAGGGGTCGATGTTGGTGGCCAGGCGCAGTCCGACGATGTCGGCCGGGCCGATCCGGTCGAGGCGGTGGAACCGCGGCGTGTCCGGAACCGCGATCACGAAGCGCTCCTCCAGCAGGGGGAGCTGGTCGAGTTCCCCGTCGTCGCGGAGTTCGCTCCACAGCAGGCCCAGCTCCAGGTCGCGGGAGCGCAGCAGGTCGAGCTGCTGGTGCGAGTCCAGCGGTCGCAGCGACAGCGACGACCTCCCGACGGCGGGCCGGACGATCCCCTCCACCAACGATGCGCGGAACTCCGCGGGCAGCGAGCGCACGCCCACGCGGACGGGGGGTGATGGCGGGGTGCGGAACATCGTCTCGACGAGGTCGAACTCGGCGACGATGGACCGCGCGCGCGGCAGCAGCGCCTCACCCGCCGCGGTCAGGGTCGCCGGGCGCGTGGTGCGGTCGAAGAGGCCGACACCCAGCTCGGACTCCAGTTCCCGAACGCGTTCGCTGATCCGGGACGGCGCGAGGCGCAGGTCGTGGGCCGCCGCGGTCACGCTGCCCGTCCGCGCCAGGGCGAGGAAGACCTGCATGTGGGCCAGTTGGGGCTTCACGCCGGGCTCCCCGACCGATCGGGGTGGTGCGCTGTCGACACAACTTTCGACAATACCGAAACTGTTGGCCCTGTACCGGCTCTACGGTCGATCTACCGGAAACGAGTCCGAACGAGCCGAGAGGGAACCACGGATGCTGACGAGACGTCCGCGCCGCATTCGCGCGGCGTGGGAAGCGGGAGCGGTCGCCTACGGGGTCGCGGTGCAGCTGCCCAGCCCCGACGTGGTGGAGGTCGCCGGGCAGGCCGGGGTGGACTACGCCTGGATCGACGCCGAGCACGGCTCGTTGTCGCTGGCGGAGGTCCGCGACCTGGTCCGCGGCGCGGACGCCGTCGGGATCGACGCGATCGTGCGCGTGCCCGACCACCACCCGTCGTTCATCCAGCGCGTCCTGGACCTGGGCGCGGCCGGGATCATGGCCGCGCACGTGCGCACGGTGGAGGAGGCGACCGCGCTCGTGGCAGCGGCCCGCTACGCCCCGGCGGGACGGCGCGGCGCGTGCCCGGCGGTGCGCTCGGTCGGGCACGTCACGACCGACTGGGCCGGTGACCGGCGGCGGGCCGACGAGGACGTCCTGGTCTTCGGGCTGATCGAGGACCCCGGAGGGGTGGAGGACGTGGAGGCCATCGCGTCGCGATCGGGCGTTCACGGGCTCGCCTTCGGCCCCTTCGACCTGAGCGTGGCCAGGGGTCTCGACGGCGACCTCGCCCACGCCGACGTCCGCGAGGCGCACGACCGCGTGGTCCGGGCCTGTCACGACGCCGGGATCGAGTACGTGGTCGCGAACGCGGCCTGGGAGCCGCCGGACGTGGTGTCGCGGACGGTCACGCTCGCCGGTGACCGGGGCGTGCTGTTCGACGGGCTGCACCGGTTGCTGGAGGCGCGGCGATGAGCGGGCGGGGCACGGACCTGACCGAGGACGAGGTGCTCGACCTGTTCACCTCGCTGTCCAACTGGGGCCGCTGGGGCGACGACGACCGCCTGGGCACGCTGAACACCATCACCGACGAGGTCCGCGCCGCGGCCGCCGCGTCGATCCGCACCGGGCGCGCCGTCTCGCTGTCCCGCGACGTCGACCCGCGCGACCCGGACCCGTTGGCGTCGGGCAACTCCGCGGTGCAGCGGTTCACCGGCACCCACGAGGTCGAGGAGCACTTCGGGCGGCCGTTGAGGTTCGACGCGGTGACCGAGTTCGTCGGCATCGCCGCGCACGGCTCGAACACCCACGTCGACGGGTTGGCCCACTACTCGTGGGACGGCCTCAACTACAACGGCTTCCCCGCCTCCGAGACCACGTCGCTCGGCGGCGCGCGCCGGCTGTCGGTGCACCACGCCGTCCACGGCTTCCTCACCAGGGGCGTGCTGCTGGACGTCGCGGCGCTGCACGGCGTCGACTGGCTGGAGCGCGGCCACCCGGTGACGCCCGACGAGCTCACCGCGGCGGAGCAGCGCCAGGGCGTGGTGGTGCGCCCCGGTGACGCGCTGCTGGTGCGCACCGGCAACGTGGCCAGGATCCTGCGCGAGGGCCCCGACGCCGTCGGACCGGCCGCCCGGCAGGCCGGGCTGCACGCGAGCTGCCTGCCGTTCCTGCGCGAGCGCGACGTCGCCGTGCTGGGCAACGACGGCGTCCAGGACGTGCAGCCCTCCGGCTACGGCCCGGACCTGACCAGACCCGTGCACGCCGTCGGTCTCGTGGCGCTCGGCCTCTGGCTGATCGACAACGTCGAGCTCACCGAACTCGCCGCCGTGTGCCGGGAGGAGGGCCGGTGGGAGTTCTTCTTCGCCGCGCTGCCGTGGCGGGTGGTCGGCGTGACCTCCAGCGCGAGCAACCCCGTTGCGATCTTCTGACCACCCAGCGGAAAGGACCTCACCCCGTGCCCAGCACAGCGGTTCTGATCGTCGACATGCAGAACGGGTTCCTGCACCCGGACGGATCACTCGCCCGAGCCGGGATGGGGCTCCCGGACGCCGAACCCGCCACCGGCGCGGCCGAGGCGCTGATCGCCTCCGCACGGGCGTCCGGGCTGCCGGTGGTCTACACCCGGCACGTCATCAGCGAGGGCGGGCCGGAGATGTCCCCGGCGTGGCGCGAGGCGGCGGCACCGGTCTTCGCCGTCGAGCCGCGGATGCTCTGCCACGGCAGTTGGGACGCCCAGGTCCTGGACCGGTTGGCGCCCGCGGCGGGCGACGTGGTCGTGGACAAGGACCGCTACGACGCGTTCCTGCACACCGCCCTGGAGGAAACCCTGCGCGGACTGGGGGTCGAGCGCCTGGTGGTCGCCGGGGTGCTGACGAACGTGTGCGTCGAGTCGACGGTGCGGTCGGCGCTGGAGCGCCGCTTCGACGTCGCGGTGGCCTCCGACGCCACCGCCGCCCACGAGCGGTACCAGGAGCCCTCGCTGGCCGCGATGAGCGCGGTGTTCGCGACCGTGGCTCCCTGGGCCGAACTCGTGCCCAGCCCTGGCGAGGAGCGGGTCGCGACCCGCTGGACACGGGTGTGGCACCGGCGGCTTCCTCCCGCCGAGCACACCGTCATCGATACCGGAAGGACAGTGTGATCGAGGACGAGGTCGTGGTCATCACCGGAGCCGGCGGCGGGATCGGGCGGGCGACCGCGGCCAGCCTCGCCGCGCGAGGGGCGGAGGTCGTGCTCGGCGGGCGCACCGCCGCGGCGCTCGACGAGGTGGTCGAGGAGATCCGGTCCGCCGGGGGGCGGGCCGTGGCCGTCGCGACGGACGTGAGCGGACGTGCCTGCCCTCGTCTCGGCGGCGGAAGCCGAGTTCGGGCGGGTGGACGAGGTCGTGAACAACGCGGACGTCGGGCCGATCTCCGCCCTCGACGAGGTGAAGGTCGAGGAGTGGGACCGGGTGGTCGACGTGAACCGCAAGGGGGTCCTGCACGGCATCGGTGCCGCGCCGCCGGTGTTCCGGCGCCGAGGTGGGGGCCAGTTCGTGGCGGTGGGGTCGGTGGCGGGCATGGTTCCGACGCCCACGATGGCCGTCCACGGTGCCACCAGGACCGCGGTCCGCGTGCTGTGCGACGGCCTCCGCGTGGAGTCGGGTCCGGACGTCCGGGTGACGTTGGCCAGTCCTGGTTTCGTGGCCACCGACCTCGTGACCGGCACTTCCGATCCGGACGTCCGTGCCGCGCTGGAGGCCCAGCGCGACGCGGTGGCCATCACGCCCGACGCCATCGCCAGGGCGATCGTGTTCGGCGTCGACCAGCCCGCCGACGTCGACGAGATCGCCGTGCGCCCCACCGCACAGGCCTGACACCGTGGATTCGCCCAGGCGCTCAGGCCACCTTGATGACCACCTTGCCCGAGGTGTGACCGTTCTCGACGGTCGCGAGGGCGGCCGGGGCGTCGGAGAGCGGGTGGACCGCGGTGATCACGGGTGCGAGGACCCCGTCCAGCGCCAGGCGGGCGGCCCGTTCCAGGTTCTCGCGGTCGAGGCGACGTTCGACGAAACGCCCACCGAGATCGGGCACCGACACGTCCCCCGCGGAGATGACGGTGCGGGGGTCGCGGGCCAGCGGTGCGACCGTCCGCAGCGAGGTCCCCCCGGCCAGGTCGACGATCCCGTCGACGCCGTCCGGAACCAGCTCCCGCACCGCGGCGACGACGTCCTCGGCGGTGTAGTCGACGAACCGCACCCCGACGGCTTCGGCGTGCTCGCGCTTGGCGGTGCTCCCGGTGCCGATCACCCGCAGCCCACGGCTGGCGGCCAGCCGGGCGACGGCCGCACCGACCCCGCCGCCGACCCCGTTGACCAGGATCGTGGCACCGGCCGGGAGGCCGAGCTGGTCGAGCGCGTCCACCGCGGTCGTCCCGGCCACCGGCAGCGTCGCCGCCGCGGTCGCCGACAGACCCGCCGGGATGCGCGCGGTGTTCGGCGCCGACAGCACGGTCGTCTCGGCGTAGGTGCCGCCACCGGTCAGCGCGAACCCGAAGACCGCGTCGCCCACCTCAAGCCCGTCGACGTCCTCACCCAGCGCGAGAACGGTTCCCGCCGCCTCCATGCCCAGCACGAGGGGAAACGGACGCCCGCCGTCAAGACCGGGAACCAGCCCCGAGCGCAGGAGGTGGTCGAGGGGGTTCACCCCGGCGACGTCGACCCGGATCAGCACCTCACCGCGACCGGGAACGAGGTCGGGACGATCGAAGAACTCCACCACCCCGGGCCCGCCGTACCTGCTGAATCCCCATGCCTGTCCCATTTCCGCCGCCTCCTGGCTGACCGACCCGGTGGCTCCGGGCGCTGTCGCCATCCTCACCCCTGACATCGATGTAAAGGGCAAGCGGCTGAGGCGCGGGTCACAGCATCAGGCCGACCGGGTCACCGGTTCCGCGGACAGCGCCGCCCGGTGCCTGCTGTTGGCCTTGATCAGCATGTCGAGCGCGTTCCTCGTGTCGACCAGGTGCGCGATGTCGGCGTCGATCCGGTCGCGCTCGCGCGTCATGGCCGCGAACGTCTCCTCGGCGACGTCCAGGTCATCGGGGATGTCCACGCACGGCAGCACGGTCGCGATCACCCGACTGGACATGCCCGCGTCGAACATCTGCCGGATGAGCGACACCCGCTGGACCTGGGCGTCGGAGTAGTGGCGCTGCCCCGCCTCGGAGCGCGAACTGGTCAGCAGACCCTGATCTTCGTAGTAACGCAGGGAACGCGCACTCACGCCCGTGCGCTTGGACAGCTCGCCGATCCGCATCCCTCAAGCGTACGTCCGCGTGCTCCGGGTCCACACCGTTGGACGTCCGAGCGGTTGTCGACACCGGTTGAACCAGCCGTCCTGTGGGCAACCCCAGACGAACTGGCCGTGACGGCGAACGACGGGACGTCGTCGCGAATCCGGAACCTGTTCACCGACATCAGGGAAGGCAATCATGTCCACCGATGCGATCGTTCTGCTCAAAGAGGACCACAAGACGGTCGAGAAGTTGTTCAAGCGGTTCGAACAGGCCGACGACGACGCTCTCCAGGAGAAGAGGGAGCTGGTCGACTCCATCATCGAGGAGCTGACCGTGCACGCCTACATCGAGGAGGAGATCTTCTACCCCACCGCCCGCGAGGCCGTGCCGGAGACCGAGGACCACGTCCTGGAAAGCGTCGAGGAGCACCACGTCGTGGCGTGGATGCTGTCCGAACTGCACGGCATGGATCCGAAGGCGGAGAACTTCGACGCGAAGGTCGCCGTGCTCACGGAGAACGTCCGCCACCACGTCGAGGAAGAGGAGCAGGAGTGGTTTCCCGAGGTCCGCAAGGCCTTGGGGCGCAAACGCCTGCAAGAACTGGGTGCGCGCATGATCACGGCGAAGGCCGACGCCCCGCGCGACCCGCTCGCGCTGCGCAGCGCCGCCTCGAAGTAGTGGAAGGCCCCCGCTCCGTCTCGTCCGGTCCGGACGAGACGGAGCGGGGGCCCGACGTCAACTCCTGGTCATCGCCGACGACGCGTGCTCGGGACCGCGGATGACCGCCGCCCCGAGCACCTGCCTGCCCCGACCGCCACCCGCGCGGATCGGCCTCCGGCCGACGACCGCACGCGACGGGTCCGAGCCGCCGCACCGGTCCTGACCGGCTGTCAGGCGATCGACGCGGGGAAGCGTTCCCACACGCGGTGAGCGCCGAGGAGCGCCGTCACCTCCGTGAGCACCGTCGACGGCTGGTCCCCCACCACGATCCCCGGCCCCGCGGCACAGCCCGCGGTCTCCAGTGCGACGCGCCCGTTGTTCCACGCGCCGATGGCCTTCGCGTGGCGGAAGCACTCCTGGATCATGAGGATCACCCGCGGGTCGACGGTGCCACCCGGCGCCCCCGCCTTGTCGTCCCTGGCGGGCAGGGCGTCGACACCGGGCGGCGGGCTGCCCGCGAGCAGCAGCGCGTCGAACTCGATCGACCGGGCGGTGAGGAACGTGCGCTGGGCGACCAGACCGCTGTCGGCGTCCAGGGGTCCGCCGGTCGGCGCGATCAGCAGCGGCACCATGTCCGCGGCCAGGATCGACTCCCGGACCGCGCGCACGCCGTCGAGGTCGGCGGGGTCGACCACGATGCCGATGATGCGCCCGTCGGTCGGCCAGGTCTGGCCGATCTGGGACAGCGCGGGGCTGGGGGTGACGTCCTTCGGTCGTTCCGCGGCCTTCGGCGCGGGCAGTCCCAACCCTGTGGCCACCTCCTGGCACAGCACGGGGTCCACGTTGGCCAGCACGGCGAGCTGGCGCTCCTTGATCGCTTGTTCGTAGCACTTGCCCAGTTCGAAGGTGAACGCCCGCACGACGTGCTCCTTCTCGACCGGCGAGAGGCTCTGCCAGAACAGCCTCGACTGCGTGTAGTGGTCGGCGAAGGAGGCCGGGGACTGCCGGACCTTCGAGGACTTCGGCAGTGGTTGTGCCACTTCGAGGAACGGCCGGTCTTCGACGCCCGCCTCGAACGGGTTGCCGCCGTCGAGGGTGTTCGGCTTGTACGGTGCGACGCCCGCGTGCACGGCGTGCTGGTGGAAGCCGTCCCGGAGCATGTCGTTGACCGGCACGTGCGGGCGGTTGATGGGGATCTGGTTGAAGTTGGGTCCGGCGAGCCTGGTGAGCTGGGTGTCGAGGTAGGAGAACAGCCGTGCCTGGAGCAGCGGGTCGTCGGTGACGTCGATGCCCGGCACGAGGTTGCCCAGGTGGAAGGCGACCTGTTCGGTTTCGGCGAAGTAGTTCATCGGGTTGCGGTTGAGCGTCAGCATCCCCACCGGCTGCACCGGCGCGAGCTCCTCCGGCACGATCTTCGTCGGGTCGAGCAGGTCGATGCCCTCGAACGTCTGCTCGGGATTGTCCGGGAAGACCTGCAAACCGAGTTCCCACTGCGGGTACGCGCCGGACTCGATGGCGTCGGCGAGGTCGCGGCGGTGGAAGTCCGGGTCGACACCGCTGATCATCTGCGCCTCCTCCCACACCAGGGAGTGCACGCCCAGTTTCGGCTTCCAGTGGAACTTCGCGAGCGCGGTGCCCCCCTCGGCGTTGACGAGGCGGAACGTGTGGACCCCGAAGCCCTCCATGGTCCGGTAGGACCGGGGGATGCCGCGGTCGGACATCTGCCACATCACGTGGTGGGTGGCCTCGGTGTGCAGGGACACGAAGTCCCAGAACGTGTCGTGCGCGCTCTGCGCCTGCGGGATCTCCCGATCCGGGTGCGGCTTCGCCGCGTGGATGATGTCGGGGAACTTGATGCCGTCCTGGATGAAGAACACCGGGATGTTGTTGCCGACCAGGTCGAAGTTGCCTTCCTGGGTGTAGAACTTCGTCGAGAAGCCCCTGGTGTCGCGCACGGTGTCCGCCGACCCGCGCGACCCGACGACCGTCGAGAACCGCACGAACACCGGCGTCTCGACGCCGTCACCCAGGAAGCCCGCCCGGCAGATGTTCTCGGCCGTGCCGTACCCGACGAACACGCCGTGCGCGCCGTAGCCACGGGCGTGGACGACCCGCTCCGGGATCCGCTCGTGGTCGAAGTGCGTGATCTTCTCTCGCAGGTGGTGGTCCTGCAACAGCGTCGGGCCCCGCTCCCCCGCCTTGAGCGAGTGGTCGGTGTCGCGGAGGCGCGCCCCGCCCGAGGTGGTGAGGTACTCGCCCTGCTGGCCCTTCGACAGCTTCGGAGCGCCGGTGGGAGCGCCGGTCGGCGTGACCGTCTCCGGCCCGGTCTGGTCGGGCTTGGGTTTGAGCGGGCCGCGCGGCTCGGTCGGTTCGACGAGGGCGGGCGGTTCGCTGTTGGGGGCGCCGGGAATGGGGGGGTTCACCAGCTCGGCGACCTTTTCAACGGCCTTGGAAAGGGCGGTCTTGACGAGCTTGCCCGGCTTGCTGGGGGCCACTTCGTCCTCCTCGTGGTGGTGGGCACGTCCCGGACGAGTACCCACGTTTTCGTGCCCCACTCCAGATGACCCGGATCAGATGACGAGCCGCGGTGAGCGGGTCCGGGGCACGACCGAACCCGCCTGCGAGCGGGCGTGGGGGCCACGTCGCCGCCACCGGGACCCGCAGGCACCGGCGTCGTCGGTTCTCCCGCGGGAAGGAGCGCACCGGCCGAGGCTCAGCGCCCGCACTCCCCCGGAGGGCGTGCGGCGATCGGGCGTCACGGTGAGGCGACCGAGAACCCGCCGTCCGCGCGCGTCGACTCCGGGACCTGGTTCCTCGTGGTTCCCCCTGGGCCATCAGGCCTCTGCAGCACGAGGGGCCCCGGCGCCGTAGCGCCGGGGCCCCGAGGGTTGTTGGATTCCACTTCCACCTAGTCGACCGTGAGATCGACATCCTCTGTCCGCAAAGCCCGCCCTAGAAGCGGACGCTGCGTGGATCGCGTGTGCGTAACCGAAGACCACCTTCCAATCCGATGGAACCGCGGTACCCGCCAGGCGGAGTTCACCCTGGAACGGGCGATCCGATGGTGTGCAACCCTTCCCTTCTCCTCTGACAACCAACTCGTGCACTCACGCGACGATCGGCCTCCGGACCTGATGCACGTGCCGGAATCACTTCGCCGATCATCCTTGGCCCACTGCCGAGGAGCCCCTTCACCGTCTGGCTCCAGCACGTCCGGCCGTCTCGCACCTAGCTCACGGGTAGTTCGTCATCTCCCGTGCCACTGACTTTCTCTCTTCCAACGAGGAGAAGACTACACACATCCACCAGCGAATGTCTACCCCCGCCACCACAGGTTTACTCGTTCGAGTGATTGAGGGATCCTCGCAGGGGGTCGACGCGAGCGGTGGGACCGGCCTCAACCGGCCCGTTCCTCGATCTCCACGACCGAGCGCGGTCCCCCGTCCCCTGCTCGGCCGGTCGTGCTCAACCAGTCGAGCAGGGTCTGGTGGACGGTCTCGTGGCGCACCAGGTCGAAGTGGGTGAGCCCGCCCAGCCACCGCCGGTCGGCGTTCCGCTCTGGATCGGCGGCGCTGGAGGTGCTCACCACCAGGTCACCGACGACACGGCTCAGCACGCTGTCCTCGGAGCGGGACACCGTCGCGACCACGTACAGCTGCCGCACGCCATCCGGCAGCACCGCGTCCGACGGCCCGCTGTCCTGGCCGCCCGCCCACTGGTGCTCGTGCAGCAGCCCCCCGGCCAGGTCCTTGATGCCGTCGCTGCGCAGCGCGAGCAGCCAGGACAGCGGCGCGGCAGGTCGGACGCGGGCGAGCAGCGCCGCGACGCGGGCGGCTGACCGTTCCAGAGGCGCTCCGGCGTGAGGAGTCCCCAGGCACACCAGCCTGCTCACCGACGAGACCCACCCAGCCGCTCGCGCGTTGCCCTGGTGCACGGCGCTGCGCGCCACCAACCCACCCATCGAATGCCCCACCAGCACGACGTCGGTGACCTCCACCGGCCACCCGTCGACCAACTCGTCGAGCAGGTGGTCCAGCTCACGGCCGTTGTCGGAGACGTGGCGGCCGGAGTTGTAACGCAGGTAGACCGGGGTGCACGCCAGAGCGGTGGCGAGCTTGCTGCCGAAGTCCGTGCCGGGACGTTCCCGTCCGAGTGGATCGGTGTGGAACCAGGAGCGCTCGGTGTCGACCAGGCCGTGCAGGAAGACCACCAGGCGTCCCGTCGCCGAGGGGAACGCCGCCGCGAGCGAGTCCCGGTCCAGGCGGAGCCCGCGGTGGTCGAGTCGAACGGACATCGCCGCGGGCGGGGCGTCACCGCGCGAGGCGGCGTGCTCGCCGAACGCGCCGTTGGCGAACCCGACCACTCGTTGCCCGGTCGTGGACTTGACCAGCGCTCCGGGGATCCGCGCCTTCGAGACGGCCAGGTCCGGCAGCGATCGGACCGTGTCCACCACGGTGTCGACCACCCGGGTCACCAGGTCGGTGCCGAGGCGGCGCCCGTCCGTCGGGACGGGTGTCGCTGGGCCGAGCGCCATGCGGGTGCACCTCGTCCTTCGGTGGGTCTCACCGCGGAGTCAGCGGCCCACGACGGATACCCCCGATCGACGTCGAACACCCGTGTCCCGGCGTGGCACCGGTCATAGGTCGTTCCGGGTCGGTGCGAGCGCTTGCGAACGGGTCCGACAGACGTTCAACCGCTTGTCCAGGCCGCCGAGCTCCAGCACGCGGAGCACCGCTCGTCCGCTCGCCACCACCCTCAGGCGGGTGCGACCCCCGGCCCTGCGGTGGGCGGCGACCAGTTCCGCCAGCCCCGCGCACGCGAGGAAGTTCACGGCGGACAGGTCCACGACCATCAGCGCGGGGCTGGGCACCGCGGCGGATTCGAGTGCGCGGCGCAGGATCGGCGCGGTGTTCAGGTCGATCTCGCCCTCCACCACGAGCACGATCGCCTGGTTGTCGGCCAGTGCCGTCACCGCCAGCGCGGGCGAACCGCCTCGGCCGACCACGACGGGCGGCGGTGGGCCGAGCGACGACCGGGGTGTCGGGACCGCGTTCAGCGGGGTCGAGTTCGCGGTTGGCGTCGCACGGTCGGCCCGAGCCGGAGAAGGACCGGTGTCGGAATTGGTGTTGGACTCAGCGAATGTCATGGCCGGCTCCCGGACGGCCCCCGATCGCCCGACACGCCGAAGCGCGATGCGCGAAAAGCCGCCTGCTCACGTGAGATCTCGTCGTGAGGGCGGGATCAAGGCACTCTCGGCGGAGGACGACGTCATCGTACCGCGCCCACGGCTGGCCGGCTGATCTTGACATAACCGCTGCCGATTTCCGGCCCGTACGAGGACGGGGCCCGCGCGAGTGGCCGGATCGACATCGCCGCCGACGTCCGGGTGACGACTGGTGGGACGACCTCGGCCCGCGGCTGGGCGGGGGTGCGTCCCCGCAGCCTCGTCGACGCCGTCCCGTGTGCGCCCGCACCACGCCCGTGGCGTGCGCGGCCACGTCCCCGCGTCGGTGGCCTCACCGCGCGGCAGCGGGCCGGGCACGTCGCGGTGGAGGTCCGGGCGGCCCCGGTCGTGCCACCCCGACCCGGAGCGGGCCCGAGAAGACCGCCGCGGCGCCGAGCGCGGGCGGAAACCGTTGCGGAGCAGGCCGGTCCGGCGATCATCGCGGGTCTCGGGGCCTCGCGGTCAGCACGAGTGCGGCCTGGTCGTCCTCCCCCTCGTGGCCGTCGGTGAACGCGGTCACCGCCGTGATGAGCGCTTCGAGCACGTCCTGGGCGCGGGGACGAGCAGCACGCCCCAGTGCGACGTCCATTCCCGAGTCGTCGAACTGGGAGCCGTCGGAGGCTCGTGCTTCGGTGATGCCGTCGGTGACCACCACCAGGCTCTCACCGGGGTTCAGGTCGACGCGGTGGGTGCGGAGGTGCGGGTCCGCGACGACGCCGAGGAGCATGCCAGGGGGCTCGACCGCCGTGACGGTGCCGTCGGCGAGCACGAGCCGGGGGGCGACGTGCCCGGCGCGGACGAGGTCGACCGTCAGGTGTCCGCCGTGGTCGTGCAGGTGGCCGTAGACGAGCGTGACGAATCCGGAGCCGTGGCTGCCTGCTCGGTCCAGCAGGGCGGTGTTGACGGCCTTGACGACGGCCTGCGGTTCGGGCAGCACGCGGGCGATGGCGCGGGCGGTGTGGCGGACCAGTGCGGTCGTGGTGGCGGCCCTGGCTCCGCGACCGCAGACGTCCCCGATCATGAAGGCCCACCGCCCGTCGGACAGCGGGAACACGTCGTAGAAGTCGCCGCCGATCTCCAACCCCTCGCCCGCGGGGTGGTGGTAGGTGGCCAACTCGGCACCGGGCAACCGCGGGAGGTCGGGCAGCAGGAGGCCCGCTTGCAGGTCGTGCGACAGCCGTGCCCGCTCGGTGTGCTGGCGGGCGTTGCGCGCCGACAGCGACGCCCGCGAGGCGAGTTCCTCGACGAGGTGGACGACGCGCCCGTCCAGCGGAGGCCCGTCCTCGGTGCTGAACAGGGTCAGGGTGCCGAACACGTCTCCCCGGTCGGTGAGCGGGACGCACAGGTGACCGGTGATGGCGAGGGCGTCCCACGGACCGGAGCCGGTGGGTGGCCTGCGAGCGATCTCGGTGGTCGCCGTGGCCAGCACCCTGGTCACGGCACCGGGTTCGGGGGTGTGCGCGGTCAGCAGGTCCGTCTGCGCGGCGGTGGGCGTCGCCGTGGCGATCCGCCTCACCCGACCCGCGTCGACGACGTCGATCGCGCACAGCGGGGCCAGCGCCGGGACGCACACGTCGGCCAGGCACTGCAAGGTCTGCGCGTACTCCGGGCAGCGGGCCAGCGCGGTTCCCGCCGCGAGCAGGAAGGCCAGGTCGTCGCGAGCAGCCTTCTCCTTGGCCTCGGCGGCGGCGTGCGCCCGTTCGGTGTGGTGGCGCTCGATGGCCAGCGCCGCGGTGTCGGTGAACACCCTGGCGAGGGCCAGGTCCGTTTCCTCGGGGTGCCGCGGGCTGCGGTGGTACATCGCGAAGGTGCCCAGCAGGCGGCCGTCGCGGGCCAGGATCGGAGTGGACCAGCACGCCGCCAGCGAGGCGGCGGCCGCCAGTTCCCCGAAGTCCGCCCAGAACGGGTCGTCCGCGATGTCGCTGACGACGACCGGGCTGCGGCGGTGGGCCGCCGTGCCGCAGGAGCCGATCCCCTCGCCGGTGGCGATCCCGTCGATGGCGTCGTTGTAGAAGTCCGGCAGGCTCGGTGCGGCGCCGTGCCTCAGGTGCTTGCCGTCCTCGTCGGCCAGCAGCACCGAGACCAGGGTGCCGGGGGTGAAGTGCTCGATCACCCGCACCATGCCGTCGAGCACCTCGCGCAGCGGCGCCTGCCGGGCGATCTGCTCCAGCAGCGCCCGGTGCTCGGCGATCAACCGCTGCGCGTGCCTGGTCCGCGTCGTCTCCACCGCCAGCACCACCACACCGATGACGTTGCCGCCCGCGTCGCGCCTCGGTTCGTGGGTGAAGTCGAAGTACGCCTCCCGCGCCGCTCCTGCCTCACCGAGCACGATCCTCGCGTCCCGCGCCGAACAGGGGGTGCCGGTGCGGTAGACGCCGTCGAGCAACGCGATGACGCCCTGTTCGGCCAACTCGGGAACCAGGTGGCCGATCGGCGTTCCGGTGCGCACGCGATCCCCGCCACCGATCGCCTCGACGAACGCGCGGTTGGCCGACTCCACCACGTGCGCGGGTCCCGACAAGGTGGCGAACGCCGCGCTGGACTGCCCGAAGAGGGACCGGATGTCCGCATCGTCCACCGAACGCGCGTCTGGTGACGGATCCGTTCCGCTGGTCGAGTCGTCGTCGTTCCGCATCGTCGTCCCCAACCCGGTAGCGCAGACCGTCCGGGTGGTCCCGCAACGTCCTCTGACCATCACCCTCTTTGCGCCCACGTCACCCGTGGTGCTCGGCGGGCGACCCCAGGGGCCTCCCGTCGCGACAGCGGCGTGAACACCTGCCGCGCCAACGCGAGGGAGCCCCGGCCGCCGTGCGGCGACCGGGGCTCCCTCGTGCAAGTGCGTCGTCAGGCGTGCGCGCGTCGACCGGTGACGAGGCGGTAGATGCCCAGCAGCACCAGCGAGCCGAGGATGGCCAGCAGCCACGTGCTCAGGTCGAAGAAGTTGTTGATGTCGCTGTTGAACAGCGCGCGGCCGATGAAGCCACCGAGGATCGCTCCGACGATGCCGATCAGCATCGTGACGATGATGCCGCCGGGGTCCTTGCCGGGCATGATCGCCTTCGCGATGGCACCCGCGATGAGGCCGAGAACGATCCAACCCAAGATACCCACTGCGCTTCTCCCTCGTCCGACACCCGCGGCTGACTCGACGCCGCTCTCGTCCTGCTCGATGGAGGAATTCCCCGTGAGCGCGAACCTCAAACACGCGCCGGGTCGAACCGTGAGCGGTGCCGCCGCCGGGGGCGCACCGCCGGGACCCGCGGTGGTCGTGGACGGCCTGGTGAGCGGATCCCGGAGCAGCGACGCCCGGTCGTGTCGACGCTGGTGCTCCGCTTCGGCGCTCCACCGTGGACACCGGGCGCGAGGATCGCGCGACCGGCCACGCGGGTACTCGCGACCACGTCGAACAGTCGGCGTCGGCACATCCGGGCGAGTTGCGGGGCGGTCACGACATGGACGCGGACTTCGACCACGAGGTGACGCGGAAGCTGCGCCTCCAGGCGCGGCAGATCAGTGAGGCGCTCGGCCAGCAGGGCGAGAGCTGGTGCGTGGAGGCGGTGCGGCCCGACGCGCTCTACCTCGCGGTGGAGGGTCGTCTCCCGAGCTTCCCCGACGACGACCTGGCGTTGACCTGGCGGGAGAAGCGCGGGTGGTTCGCGGTCGTGGAGCACCGTGGCGACAACCGCCTTCACGAGATCGCTCACTTCGGCGTGCGGGGGAAGCCGTCTCCCCGTGAGGTGGCCGAGTGGGTCGCGGGCCTGCTGCGGGACGATCCGCCGCGCCTGGCCGACACCGCTTGAGCGGGTCCCCCTCCGCCGCCGTCCTACTGGCGGTCGCGGAGGGTCACCTTCGCCGAGCAGGGGACCTCCGCCCACACGGTCTTGCCCTCCGCTCTCGAATCCACGCCCCAGGCTTCGGACACGTGCTCGACGATGACCAGTCCTCGACCGCGACCGTCACCCAGCCGCGACCGGCCGAGAACGGGTCCACCAGGTGACGCGTCATCGACCTCGACCCGGACGACGTGCGGTTCCGACGACCTGCGCAGCCGGATGCGGCGGGGGTCCTGGGCGTGGTCGAACGCGTTGCTCACCAACTCGTTCGCCACCAGCACGCAGTCGTCCCGGACGTCGTCGCCCAGATCGGTCAAGACCTCGTCGACCCAGCGACGCACCACCCTCAAGTTCTGGACCCGCGTGTCGAGGTCGAGGGTGAAGGCCGTCTGCTCCGGTTGCGCAGCATCTCCGCCGGTCATGTGCTCCGCACTCCTTCTGCTGGTGCCTGCTCGTGCGGTGCGTTCACCACTGCTCGTGGGACGAGGTCGATCACGGACCCGGAACCGGCGAAGCGGGGTGCCCCAGGAGCGCGCCCGCGTCGTGGAGGTGCCGCAGGACCTCGCCGCAGGAGGCTCGCACACCCGCCTCCGGCAAGCCCGCTTCCTCGAACTCACCGGTCAGGCACGCGAAATCGCCGCCCCGCGGAGGGACAGGAGCGCGAGCGGTGGAGCCGGGCGACGAGGTCATGGCGTGCCTTCCAGGCGATCGAGCCGTTCTCGGAGTGTTTCCGCCGGTACCCGCTTGAAACCCCGGAACGGACCTCGCACTCGGCACGGCCGCGGTCGGCGTCCCCGCACCACCACCGCCACCCGTCGGCGCGATGGGGCTGCGCATCGAACTGGCGGGCGCGGTGCGGCGGGACGAAGTACGGTTCACGCCAGTGGACGAGTGCCCCGTCCACCCCACCTGGCGAACGAGAACGGAAGACCATGCACCAGGACACGAGCTCGCCGACCGGGCTCGTGCGCGTGCGGGTGGCCGATGACCTCGCGGTCCTGACGCGGGACGGTCGATGGGCCGCGGGCGAGGCCCACTACCTCTACCACGAGATCTTCACCCACGACGACTACCTCAAGGACCTGCCGCGGCTGCCGCCGAACGCCGTCGTCGTGGACGCGGGCGCCAACATCGGCCTGTTCGCGCTGCGAATCGCCAGGGAGTGCCCGGAAGCGCTGGTCGTCGCGGTGGAACCCGTTCCCCCCACGTGCGCGCTGCTGCGCCTCAACCTCGCCGACGTCGCCGTTGACGAGGTGCGCGTCCTGGAGGTCGCGCTCGGGGAGTCGTCCGGGCGAACGGTGCTCACGGCCTACACGCACCTCTCGGCGAACTCGACGGGGCGTCCGCAGGAGAAGCCCGCCTCGTGGGTGGCGGCCATGCGCGGTGCCCAACCCGATCCGGCCGCGGCCGACGAGATGCTGAGCACCAGTTCGGTCGAGGTCGACGTCGTGCGCCTGTCGCAGGTGCTGCCGAGGGACCGGTCGCGGATCGATCTGGTCAAGGTGGACGTCGAGGGCGCGGAACTGGAGGTGCTGCGCGGCATCGACGACCACGACTGGCCGCGCATCGCCGCGGTCGTGATCGAGGTGCACGATGTCGACGGCCGTCTGGCGGAGGTCGAGCGCCTGCTCGCGCGCCGCGGGTTCTCCTGCACCGTGCGGGTGCCCGCCATGATGTCACCGGACCTGCGGCACCACATCGTGACCGCGAGGGCGAACGACACCGCCGATCACCTCGCCGCCGGGTGAGGACGAGGGACGACCGTCACCGCCACGAGGAGAAGAACCCCTCCAGCGTTCGGCCGCGCTCCTCCCTCGCGCCGAGGTCGATCCGGTGGACGCCGAAAGCCCGCCGCAGGACCTCGTGCCGCTCGAAGCGGTGCGCCCACCGACGTGCGCGGCCGACCGCGCGGGTGGACCACGCCACGGCCAGCAACTCCCCCTCCTGGACCAGGTCCACTCGACCGACGTCGGATCCGGTGATCGACTCCACCGCGCGGTGGACTGCGGACACGGGCAGCGGCCCGTGCACGGTGAGGTGGACCCGTGCTCGACGCGCCTGGTCCTCCGTCCACGGTGCCACTCGCACCACCCCCTCGTAGGTCTCCAGCAGGCGCTCGTCGTCGACCGGGAGCCGGATACCGAGGTCCCGGTGGTCTTGGCGCAGGAGCGAGTGCACCGTGCGCACCACGTGGTTGAAAGGCCCGTCGGCGCGCACGGTGGCCAGCACGTCGAACACCACCCCGGCCAACGGGGCACCGCGGGTCGCGGGCTCGGGTATCACGGCGGCCAGCCGTGCGCTCTGCGCGTCCAGGACGTCGGTGCTGTCCCCGCGCCCGCTCCAGTCCGGTCCGTCGTGCCACGCGACGGCCGTGCGCTCGTGCACGAGCACGGCACCCGCGTTCCACGCGCGGTAGGCGAAGTCCCAATCCTCCCCGCCGTAGCCCACGAACCGCTCGTCGAAACCGTCGAGGTCGAGGAACAGCTCCTTCCTGCACGCCATCACCGCTCCGATCACGAAGCGGAAGCTGCGGCCGTCGGCGTTCAGCAGGTTCTCCGTGGCGGCGTAGGCATCTCGCAGCCATGGTGGTTCGTCGAGGGCATCGGCGTCCCCCGGCTGCTCGTCATCGGCGAGCCGGGAGAACGACGTGTGCCTGCGGCGGCCCACGGCCAGCACGTCGGGGCAGAGACCGATGTGGTGCACCACGCGTTCCACGTACTCCGCTTCGGGCACGGTGTCGGCGTCCAGGAAGACCAGGACGTCACCCGTGCTGTGCCGGACCGCCAGGTTTCGGACGGCCGCGGCGCGGAACCCCTCGTCGGGCTGGCTCACCACGAGGGTCTCGACGCCCCGCACGGCGAAGGCGGGGGTGACGGCCGACCCGTCGTCGGCCAGCACCACCTGGGACGGCCGCAAGGTCTGGCGTTGCAGGGCGGACGCCATCCGGCCCAGCAGGTGGTGCTGTTCGAAGTGGGTCACGACGACGGTCACGGCGGGTTCCTGCCGCGGGTACCCCGTCACCGAGTCCCACCGGTTGTGGGGTACCAGGACGTCGGTCAGCACGGTGGCCCACCCGGTCGTGCTCGAAAACCGGCCAGTTCGGAGCGGTAGAGGGCGACGTGCTCGGCGCCGGTGTCCTGCCATCGCGGGCGGCGTGGCAGCCGTGTCGTCCCCGTGTCCTCCAGCGCGCGGGAGATGTGCTCGACCAGGTCGCGTTCGTCGTTCCCCAGCAGCAGGGTGCCCGGATGGCGGCGTTCGATCTCGGTGCTGTACGGACCGGCCCAGGTGATCGGTCGCCGCAGGCAGGACAGCCAGGACAGCAGGGAACCGCTGGCGCTGACGTCGCGGTTGAGCATCAAGGGGACCCCTGCCGTCGCGGCCACCGAGGAGAACCGCGCGTCGGTCAGGTGTCCGGTGATGACCAGCGGCACGCGTCTGCGCTCGGCGTGCCGTCGCAGACGGTCCTCCAGGTCGTGGTGCCCGGTGCTGGTGGCCCCCGCGGCGATCACCGCGGGGGCACCGCCCGCGCGGTCGCGGCCCACCTCCGCGGCCAGGTCGATCGCGTCGTCGTGCCCCTTGCCGGGGTAGAGGTAGCCGAGCAGGACCAAGGACGAGGACGTGCCCGCGGGGCTCTCGGCCCGAGCCGGTGCCGGTTCCGGCGGGAGCGGCAGATCGATGTGGTGCGGGGTCTCGCCGGTCAGCTCGGCGATCTTGCGCGCTTCGTGCTCCGCGGAGACGACGACGGCGTCGCTGGCCTCGACGACGGCCGCGTAGCCCGCGCAGCGCGCTCGGTCACGACGGCCCTGGCCGCGGGGATCGGGAACGTCGTGCACGGTGACCACCAGCGGACGGCGGGCTCCCTCGGCCCACCCGCGGTAGGTCCGAGCCGCTTCCCCGATCGTGGGGCCGAACAGGGCGTCGGTGAAGTGGGCGTGCGTGAGGTCCGGCGCCTGTTCGGTGTCGAGCACCCCGTGCCGCGCGCAGAGGCGGGCGACCGCTCGCGCGTGCCGGACGACTCCGTGTCCCGCGGGCCCGGGGGCGTAGGTGTGGACCCTCATCGAAGGACCGCGGTCGACGGGCGAACAGCGGACACCACCGCGCGGTAGACCTCGTTGTGAGCGCTGGTGATGGCGGACCGGGCGACCCCCCGCTCGTCGGGGTCGGCTCGCCATCGGGGCCGCTGGGAATGCGCGCGGCGCAGTGCGGCGTCCAGGCCGTCGAGGTCCAGTGCGGTCTCCGTGCGGTGGTAGAGCAGGCAGGGAGCCTGCTCCTGGTAGAACCCGCAGTCCGGGGCCAGCACCGTCGTCCCCAGGTCGTAGCAGGCTTCCAGCCAGCCCGAGTGGGTGCCGAACCGGTGCGGGAGGACGGACACGTCGAGGCCCTCCAGGTAGTCGTACAGCTCGGAGTCGGAGAACGGCGGCCCCACCGTGACGGCGACACCGCGCTGTTCCAGTTCGTCCGCGGCGCGGCGACCGTCCTCGTCGTCGTGGGCGTGGACCACCAGCCGCGAACCGGGCAGCGTGGACGTGGTGCGCGCGAGCTGCTCGGCCACGGCGACGGCGTCGCAGTTGGCGCGCATGCTCTTCGCGTGCACCCCGACCACGAACCGGTCGCGCTCACCACGCGCGGACGTCCGACGCGCTCGCTCCGGGTCGACCACGTGCGGGTGCGGGACGACCGTCGCGACGCGCCCCCAGGTGGAGGCGATCTGGTCGGCGGCCCCCCTGGTCAGGGTGATGACGGCGTCGGCTGAGGGGATGAGCACGTCGAGCGCCTCGCGGTGCGGGCCGGGGTCGACCTGGTGGGGGTTGCGCAGGTCGTGCACGGTGAGGACCAGGGGTTTGCCGAGGGCGCGCAGGGTTTCCACCACCGAGCGCAGGTCCCGCGCGGAGAGGTGCTCGTAGCCGAAGTGCAGGTGCAGCAGGTCGAACCGCGCGTGGTGGGTGCGCAGCCACCCGGGTTCCAGCGACTGGTGCGGCCACCAGCGACCGGGGGGCGCTCCCGGCACCGGCGGGTCGGGGAGGACGAGGAAGCCAGGGGTGGCGCTCACGTCCGAGATGTTGCGGATGTAGGGGTGCCCCGCCGGCACGGAGGCGACTCTCAGCTGCCGTTGCACAGGTCCCGGTTAGCCCTCGTCCCTCGTGACCAAACACGACGGCGACACACCTGTTCGGGTGAAGTGGAACGAGGTGTGCCGTGGCCGCGTTCAAACCTCGGAGCCGGTTTTTCACCGGATCACGTCCGGTCGCGGGGCGCACCGGCGCGAAACGGTCCACGATGGACCCGTGAACCACGACCACCGCTCGCCCCGCTCAGCCCCGTGCACGCGTTGACGTGCGTCCACGGTCACCGTCCGCTCGTTGTTTCCCCCGTTCCAGCGCGGGTATCTCCGTCACGGGGGACGACACCCGCTGAACCAGCGGGTCTGAACCGGTGGAGGCACATGGAAGCCGCACCCGCCGGGTCTCTTCGCTCCACGTGGGACGTTCACGCGCTCGGGTCGTGCCCACGGGCGAAGGTTCTCGCACCCACCGCCTGAACCGTGCTGGAACGAGGGACGGCCCTTCACCACCGGGTGGTGAGGACCGTCCCCCCTCGGTTCGCGGTCGGTGAACCGATCGACGAGCGCGCCCGGTAGAAGGAGCACATGCGGTGGCACGAACACCATCCGCCGTCGAACCAGGTGGTTCTCGGACGGCACTGCGCGGGGGTGGCCGCGCGGGGCCCGTCACGGGTCCACCTCGGCCGTCAGGTGACACCCTGACCGGCGCTCCGCTCTCCATCGGTCTGATCGCCTCGGCGCGCTACCCCATCCGCGAGCCCTTCGCCGGGGGGTTGGAGGCGCACACGTGGCAACTCGCCACCGGCCTGAGGGCGCGAGGACACGAGGTGACGATCTTCGGCGGCACGGGCTCGGACCCGGCGCTGCGGGTCAGGGCCATGCCGGTCCTCCCGCCCCTGTCGGCGCAAGCCCGACGCGACGTCAGCATGCCGCCCGACTACTTCATCGCGGAGCACCACGCCTACCTCGGCTTGATGATGGACCTCAGCTCCTCCGCGGGGTGCGACGTGGTGCACAACAACTCGCTGCACTACCTGCCCGTCGCCATGGCCTCGGCGCTCCGCGCGCCGGTGCTGACCACGTTGCACACACCACCCACCCCGTGGCTGGAGTCCGCGATCAGGCTGTGCTCCCCCGAGCACGCCTCCTTCGCCGCCGTCAGCGCTCACACCGCCCGGCAGTGGTCGTCCCTGGTGTCCGCGATCACCGTGGTGCGCAACGGGGTCGCACTCGACCGGTGGGTGCCCGGCGGCGGCGGAGGACCACCGGTCTGGTTCGGCAGGCTGGTACCCGAGAAGGGCGCCGAACTGGCCATCCGGGCCGCGCGCTCGGCTGGGACGGGGCTGCGGCTGGCCGGTCCCCGACCGGACGCCGAGTACTTCCGGCGGGAGATCGAGCCGCTCCTGGGTGGTGACGTCGTGTACGAGGGGCACCTGACCCACCACGACCTGGTGCGACTGGTCGGGTCCGCCACCGTCGCCGTGGTGTCACCGCGCTGGGAGGAACCGTACGGACTGGTGGTGGCCGAAGCGCTCGCCTGCGGCACCCCGGTCGCCGGTTTCGCCCGAGGGGCCCTGCCCGAGGTGCTCGACGAGCACAGCGGCGTCCTGGCCGCGCCCGACGACGTGGCCGGGCTCGCCGCGGCCATCACCCGCGCCGCCTCGTTGGACCGGGACGCGGCACGGCACCGCGCCGAGACCATGTGCTCGGTGGACCGCATGGTGGACGGGTACGTGCGGATGTACCGGGAGCTGCGGTCGTGATCGCCTACTACGTGCACCACCACGGGTCCGGCCACCTCCACCGCGCCACCTCCGTCGCCCGCCACCTGGGCGGGGACGTGCTCGGGATCTCCAGCCTCCCCGCGCCCGCCCGCTGGCCGGGCCGGTGGACGACGCTGCCCGGCGACGCCAGGGGTGTCGACGCGACGCACGACGACGTCACCGCGGGGGCCACGCTGCACTGGGCACCCCGGCACCACGAGGGCCTGCGTGAACGGATGGCCATGGTGAGCGCGGACCTGCGCGGCGGTTCGGTCCGCCTGCTGGTCGCGGACGTATCGGTCGAGATCGCCCTGCTGGCCCGGCTGCACGGCGTGCCGGTGGTGGTCGTCGCGCAGCCCGGACGTCGGACCGACCGGGCGCACCGCACGGCCTACGACCTGGCCGACGCGATCATCGCGCCGTGGCCGCGGCAACCCGCTCCGGACTGGCCGGAGGCGTGGCTGGCCAAGACCTCGCACGTCGGGGCGTTCTCGCGCTTCGACGACCGTCCCGCCTCACCGGCCACCGCGCGGCGGAACGTCCTGGTCCTGTGGGGGGCGGGCGGTCTGGCGGTGTCCGAGACCCAGCTCCACGCCGCGGCGGCGGCCACCCCGGAGTGGCACTGGCACATCGCGGGCCCACCCGCGTCCGGGAAGGCACTCGGCCCCCGCCCGCCCAACCTGCACCACCACGGCTGGGTCGACGACCCGTGGCCACTGCTGGACGCGGCGGGCGTCGTGATCACCCACGCCGGGCAGAACGCGCTCGCCGAGGTGGCGGCGGCCCGCAGGCCCGCGGTCGTCATCCCCCAGCCCCGGCCCTTCGACGAGCAGCACGCCACCGCCGCGGCCCTGGTCCGCTCCGACCTGGGCGTGGTGGTCCCGAGCTGGCCCGAACCACACCGGTGGTCGGCGGTGCTGACCAGCGCGCGGTCGCGCGGTGGCGACTGGTCACCGTGGTCGCGCGGTGACGGCGCCGCTCGGGCCGCGGCGGTGCTGCGCGACCTGGCGCGGCACCGGTGACGGGTCGAGCGCACCGGCCCCGGACGGCTGTCATCACCATCGCCGCCGGGCGTGAGGACCATCTCCACCGGCAACGCGAAGCCCTCAGCGCCGACGAGGTCGACCTGCACGTCGTCGTCGGCATGACGGGCGTCCCGCGGCTGCGACCCGTGCCCTCCGCCCCCGAGGTGACGCCGATCTCCGTGACCGCGGGACACCGGGGGCTTCCCCTGGCCGCGGCCCGCAACGCCGGGGCGCGAGCCGCGATCCGGTGCGGTGCCGAACTCCTGGTCTTCCTGGACGTCGACTGCATACCCGGCCCCCTGGCGCTGTCCCGCTACACCACCGCCGCCCTCGACGTCCCCCCGGCGACCCTGCTGTGCGGCCCCGTGGCGTACCTACCGCCTCCGGCGCACCGGGGATACCCGCCGCACGGCGAACTGGCGCGCCTGGCCGAGCCGCACCCCGGCAGGCCCGCTCCGGAGGCGGGACGGATCCTGCTGGACGACGAGCGGTTCGAGCTGTTCTGGTCGCTGTCCTTCGCGACCTCGCGCGACGACTGGGACCGCTTCGGCGGCTTCTGCGAGCAGTTCGCGGGGTACGGGGCCGAGGACACCGACTTCGCGCTCCGCGCGGCGGAACGCGGGGCTCGCCTGGCCTGGGTCGGCGGGGCCGTCGCCTACCACCAGCACCACCCTCCCAGCAGGTACGAGGAGCGCCACGTACGGGAGCTGGTGGTCAACGCCCGGCTCTTCCACCGGCGTCACGGCTTCTGGCCGATGGAGGACTGGCTGACCGACCTGGACCGCGCCGAGGTCGTCCGGTTCGACCGCGCGCACGACGTGCTCCGGCTGCTGCCGGGGTTCGGCGCGAAGCTCCGGGCGCACGGGCCGCGGTGACACCGGGCTGCCACGACGGGTCCGCGGTTCCCCCACCGGTGTCGCCGGGGTCGTCTCGCGGTGGGGCGATCACGGGGAAGGTGCTCGCCCGGTGCGGTGAGCGACCACGGTGGAGGTCACCGGTTCCACGACCTCTCGTAGACCTGCACACCGTTCGCGTCGCGCGCCACGGCGTGGACGACGAGGGGGCGGGGACGGGCATCGGGACCCGACGGGGCGAACGGCGGGACGAGGAACGCGAAGGTGCGGTCGGCCACCGTGACCGGCCGCGGTGGACCGTCACCGAGGCTGATCTCCATGGTCGAGACCTCCGGGCGGAGCTCACCCCCGAAGATCGTGCGGTCGCCCTCGACGACGGTCAGGACGTTCATCACGGCGGGCGCGCCGCTGTTGACGAGGAGCGTGCGGACGGCCTCGGTCCTCTCCTCGTCCGACCGGCACGTCACCAGGCTGTTCGCGCTGCGGCCGAGCACGAGCCTGCCACCGGGGTAGGTCACCAGCGCGCCCGGCCGGTAGGAGTCCGGATCCGGCAGGGGCCGCGACGACCGGGCCAGGCAGTCCCCCAGCGCGCTACCCGCGTCGGACGCGCGGTCCGGCGCAGGTCCGTCCGACCGGTCGCGGACCAGGACGGCGGGCGGCGCGGGCGCGGCGAGTTCCCGCACGGCCGTGGGGTCCTCCGAGTCGATCTCGTTGACGCTGATCCTCGTTCCGGCGAGGTTCACCCCCGTCCGTCCGACGAACAGGTGGTCGCCCGACTCGGCTTTGAGCAGGACGCTGCCGTGGGGGCCGGTGCCCTTGAGCGCGATCCGGCTCCACCCCACGTCGGTGACGCCCGCGACGACGCCCTCACGGCTGAACAGGACGGCGGCGGTCCCGGAGTCCGGCGCCGCGTTCGGGTCGGTCACCGTGACCGTGGTGGGTGTGGTCTGGCAGAACAGCGGCTTGCCGTCGGCACGGGCGGCGACCACGCCGATCTGGGAGTCGCCAGCGGTGAACGACGGTGTCCACAGGGAACGGTCGGGGAAGCGATCGGCCAGCCCCCGCTGCCGCACGGCCGCCCAGCAGCGGTCCAGCGCGACAGCGGCGGCCTCCCGGTCCAACGACCCGCCGACCGCCGCGACCGGGTGAGGCGCGTCGGGCACCTGCCTCAGCACGAGGACCGTCCCGGCGAGCAGCAGCACGACGGCGGCCACCGCGAGGAGCCTGCCGGGGACCGCACGCCGGGCCACCCCCCGCTCGACCTCGGCGCGCAACCGGCCCCGCACCGCGGGTGGGAGCGCGAGCGGCTCGTCGGCCGGAACGTCCTCCGCCAGACGGGCCAGGGCCAGGGCTAGGCGGGAGCGCGCGGTCTCCTCGGAGACCCGCAGGTGCACGGCGGCGTCGGCGACCGGGAGACCGCCGAGCAGGCACAGTTCGGCGACCTCGCGCTGCGCCCGCGGGAGTCGGCGCACCACGTCGATCACCTCGCGCAGCCGGGAGTCGTCGTCGACGCGGTGCACGACCGCGTCGGCGTGCTCGTCGACCGGCTGCGGGGTGGCCGACCCGCGGGACCGCCGGTGCCCGGCGCGCACGACGTCACCCGCCGTCGCGCACAGCAGCGGCAGGGCACTCGGCCCGACCGGCGTCACGTCGGCCCGCGACCGCCACGCGGTCACGAAGGTCGCCGACGTGACGTCGTACGCCCGCTCCCGCGACGCGGTCAGCCGGTAGGCGTGGTTCCACACCGCCTCGACGTGCCGCTCGAAGACCACGTCGAACGACTCCCGGTCGCCACCGCTCCACAGCACGGCGTCGTCCGGCGGCTCACCGCCGCCGGATGACGTGTCCGCGTTGTCCGGGGTGCTGTCACTCATCACGCCGACAGGATGGTCCACTCGGGCGCCTCGTGCCCAGCCTTCCCGCTCATCGCGACCCCACACGTCACCCCGGCGGAGATCCGCCGGGGTGACGTGTGGGTTGCGGGTTCACTGGACGAAGAAGGCCAACGCCTCTATCCGCCGATTCTGCCCCGTGGTTCCCGCGGCGTTGTAGTCGCCGTCGACCCCGCAGTACCAGCCCTGCCAGCCGACGTCCTGCACGTAGGCGTTCCCGCAGATCACCCCCGTCTGCACGCCGTAGGCCACCGCTTCCATCCGCAGGCTCTGCCCGGTGGTGCCGACCGTCGCGGTGGCCCCGGCGGCCTGGCAGTTCCAGTCCTGCCAACCGATCACCTCCACGTGTCCCATGACGCAGAAGTTGACCCCGAAGACCGTCAACGACAAGGCCTCCACCCGGAGTCCCTGTCCGGCCAGGCCGACCGTCACGACCTCGCCTGCCTGGACGCACCGTCCCTGCTGCCAACCGTGGTCCTGCATGTGCACCTGGGCGCAGACGCTCGTCGGCGCGGCGGGCAGGTCCTCACGGGGATCCGCGGCCACGCTTCCGGCCACGGGCCGGTCTTCCGGCACCGCAAGAGGAGATCCGGTGACCGTCGTGGTCGGGGGCGCGGGACTGGTCAGCCCCGGATCGGCGGACGCCGGAGTGATCAGGGTCGAGACCAACGCGACAGCCGCCGTGACGACGACCAGCGATCGGCTGAGTGCTGCGGTTCTGTGCACCATGAAGTGGCCACCTCGTCCGTGCTCGATGTTGGGAACAAACGGAGTTCGTCCACCCGCGAGAGGAACGCGATCGTGGAACGCTGGATTCGGGACACCACCAGACCACCGGCGACGGCTGTCATGCCTCCAGCAAACCGGCTATCGCCGCCGCGGAGAAGGCGGAACCGGGGAAAATGTTGTCTCATAAAGGTTTTTGCAGGTTGAACGGCAGCCGACCGTCTTGATAGGCCCGACCGGCCCGCTGCGCGTTTCCTCCGCGGCCCCTGGCCACGACCGCGCCGGTGGGTCCTGCCCGCCTTCGAGGCACGAGACCAGTTCCGGGGCCGACCCCCGCACCTCGCACGGGATTCCACCGGCGCGGGGGGACTCTGCGGCCCGCACCCCGGCCGCGACGGCCATGCGCGCGGCGTCGGGTGAGGTGCGCCTTCCCGCACGAACCCCGGGCACTCGTGGGCACCGCGGAGCACGGGTCCCCCTGGCCGCCCGGCTTCAGCTCACGGTGGTCCGCCGCCGGAGCACCCGCCGCACGCGCTGGTGACGGTGCCTCCCGCCGGGGTGGTGCCGAGGGCTTCGGCCTCGTGGCTCGGCGAGCCGATCGGCCCACCCACCCGAAGATCGCTGTCCACGACCGTGGCCAGGTGGACGGGTTTGGGCCTACCTTGCTGAAGCATGAAACTGGTGCCGTTGCAGTGGGCCTCCCTCGTGGTGATCTTCATCGATGCCGTCGTCGTCGTGTCCGGGTTCGTGACCGGCGGTCCGTTGCTGCCGCGGTCGGCGAACGTCGTGCTGACGGTGATCTCCCTGGCCCTGCTGGCGACAACGGTGGTGTTGACCAGGGGTGGGTACAACTTCGAGAAGCCGACGCTGCCGGTGTGGGCGGTCGTGGTGGCGGTGATCGCGTTCTTCGGCGGGGCGTTCCTCTTCGCGTTCCCGCTGCTGACCGACACCACCGCGGGGAGTTTCGAGCACAGCGACGGGAAGTACCGCGAATCGAAGGACGGCGTCGTCGTCCGCGAACTCGACGCCGAGCAGTACGAGGCCGCGATGGCCGCGAACCAGCGCGGGTGGGCGGGCCTCGCCGTCGCCTTCGCCGGGGGCACGCTCCTCTACGCCGGGATCCGCCACCGCAGGTGAGGAGTCGTCCGGCGACCGCGCTCACGCGCTCGGGAACTCGGCGTCATCGGGGTGGTGGGTCTCAGGACCCGGTGACGCGCCTGCGGGCCCGGTAGGCGGCCGCGTGGGTGCGGTTGCCGCACGCGGTCGAACTGCAGTAGCGGCGTGATCCGTTGCGGGAGAGGTCCACGAACACGGACGAGCAGCCTTCCGCGGAGCACTCGCGCATCCGGTCGTGTCCCCCGTTGGCGACGAGGGACAGCAGGGCCGCGGAGGTGGTGGCGGCGACCCGGTCGGCGATGCCGGCCCCCGGCGGCGCGTAGTGCCAGTGCCAGTGGCCGTCGTGGTCGGTGAGCTGGGGAAGTGCCCGCAGTTCGGCGAGCGTGCGGTTGAGGAGTTGGACCACCTCGGGCGCGGTGGCGCCGCCGAAGGCTCGGCGCAGGGTGTCGCGGTGGCCCAGCAGCCGCGTGAGGTCGGCCTCCGAGGGTGCCGTGGGCACGACCCAGCCCCGGTGCCTGAGCAGCTCCGCCGCCCGGTCGGCATCGCGCAGGTCATCGTGGCCGGAGTCGGCCCCGCCAGTGTTGACGAGGTCGACCGCCGTGAGGACGGCACGACCATCATAAGCACCTATGTTCACTTGACTCCTGACGCCGTGAACTCCTACCGTCATGACCATCGGTCATTTTACTACTGACGTGGAGGCGCGGATGAACTCCAACGCCACGGTGCCCCCGGCCCGGCTACCGGTGCGCTGCGACTGCGAGGTCCTGCCACCGCCTTCACTGGTCCAGGAGCTCGTGGCGGTCCGCGAGGTGGCGCTCGGCGAGCGGACCGGGTTGCGCGGCGGCACGCTGACCGTCGCGGACGACGTCACCGCCGGCATCGCCGTCCCGCTGGTGACCTCGGTGACGGTCGACGTCGTCGCGCCGGGCGAGCGCGACGTGCGCACGGACACGGTCCTCGACGCGGTGCCGCTGGCGGTGAAGGTCGACGGCGGTATCGGCGACGGCGTGACGCGGCTGGCCACCGGCGTGGTGCTCGTGGTGACCGGGGTGGACGCGGACGGAACGCAACTCGGCGAGGCGGGCAACTCCGCCGGGGTGCTGTCCGAGCGGATGTCGGACGCCGCCCCCGGAACCCCCGATCCCGGCGACTGGATCATCCGGATCGCGGTCACGATCGAGGCAGGGCGGCGGATGGAGCGGCCGGGACCCGCGGCGGCCCACCGGGCGGCGGACGTCGTCGCGGACCGCCTGCGACGCGCCCTGCTCGACGCCCCGCCCGCCGCCGTCACCGACCGCCGCACCCTGGAGGAGCCCTCGGGCGCGGGCCCGCGCGTCGCGCTGGTGAAGCTGGTCATGGGGCAGGGCGCCATGCACGAGAACCTGGTGTTCCCCGCGGAGCCGGGCGGTGTGCGCGGCTCCACCTCCCTGATCGACCTCGGAAACCTGCCGCAACAGCTCCGGGTGAACGAGGTGCGGGACGGCGCGCTGCACTCCCTGTGCTGCGTCGGACCGTCCAGCAAGGAAACCACGCTGCACTACTACCGCGACCCGCTCGTCACGGCTCTCGCCGAGGACACCGAGCTGCGGCTGACCGGCGTGATCGTGGTCGGCAGCCCGGCGCAGGAAGCGGACAAGCGCTTCGTCGCGCGGCGGGTCGGCGCGATGGTCGCCGCGGCGGGAGTGGACGGCGTGGTCGTGGCCACCGAGGGGTTCGGCAACAACCACATCGACTTCGCCGCCGAGATCGAGGAGATCGCGAAGTACGGGACGCCGACCGTCGGCGTGTGCTGGTCCGCCGCCCGCGGCCTGGTGTCCGGCAACGAGTACATGTACGCGCTGATCGAGGTGAACAAGGCCGTCACCGGTCAGGAGTCCGACGTCCTCGGCGAGAACACCGCCGACGCCCTGGACGCGGGCCGGGGGGTCGCCATGCTGAAGACGCTGCTGTTCGGCGCGGACACCCTGCCCGCACCCCGCTCGTGGGACCCGGAGGTGCCGCGCGACAACCAGAAGCTCGTCGAGACCGCGGCGGCCGGCAACGGCGGTCGACCGACGCTGACCGGGGGCATCCGCAGCGAGGTCCCCGTCTCCGCCACCGCCCCGACACCACTGGTCCCCTTGGGACAGCCGCTGTCCGGGACCGTGGTCGCGCTGGTGTCGTCCGCGGGCGCGCACACCACCGGTGACGCGCCGTTCCGCCCCTACGCCGACTACAGCCTCCGCGAGATCCCCGCGACGGCGACCGACGACGAACTCACCTTCGCCTCCGGCAGCTACGACAACAGCGACGTCAACACCGACCCCAACTGCCTGTTCCCCCTGGCCCGGCTCCGCGAACTGGCCGAGGACGGCGTGCTGGGCGGCGTGAGCCCGACCCACTTCGCCATGCAGGGCGGCGGCACGGAGATCGAGCTGGTGAGGACCCGCACGGGCCCGGACCTCGTACGGCGGCTGAAGGAGTCCGGCGCCGACGCCGTCGTGCTGGTCGGCGCGTGCGGCAGCTGCCACCGCTCCGCCGTCGTCCTGCAACGGCTGGTCGAGCAGGCGGGCATCCCGACGGTCATCATCGCGTCACTGCCCGCCGTGGCCGCACAGCTCGGCGCACCCAGGATCGCCGCGACCGACACCCCGATGGGCGCGGCGCTCGGCGCACCCCACGACACCGCACAGCAGCGACGAATCCTCACAGCGGCACTGGACCTGCTGGTGCACGCGGACGAAGCCGGGGCGATCGCGCGGATCCCGGAGCGCTACCGCAGCTGAGCCCGTCGGGGATCGCACCGGGAACTCGACCCGACCACTCCAGGACACCTGACCCGTAGCCCGGAGTGGTCGTGACGCGTCCAGCACGTGGCGCTCCCCTGAGTTTTGACAATTCATGTCACCGTGGGAAACCTGGGAGTCGAAAACTCTTGCGTCATGAGGTCACGCCATCTCACGGCCCGGTCGATCACCGAGAAGAACTACCAGGAGATCACCCCGGGCTCACGAATCCAGGTCGGCCACGTCCATGGTGATCGTGACCGGCGCGGCCGTGACGGCCACCGGTCCCTTGCCCGTGGCGGTGTTCTCCCGCGCGTACTGGCCGTCCACCAGGCGATGAGCGGTCAAGGCCGGCAGGTCGTCGGGCTGGTCGACCGTCCACAGGAACGGCACACCCGCCGCGGCGTGGCCGGCCATCTTGGTTTCCCGCTCGGCACGGGGGTTGCCCGGTGACCAGATCTGCACCGCCAGTGCGACGGTCTCCGCGGCGAAGCTGACTCCGACCGGTTCGCAGGTCGGCACGACCACGTCCGGGATGAGGGCCGTGCGCCACGCGGTGGAGATCCGCACGTTCACCGCGGGGACCACGTGCGGGTCGGCGCGGCCTGCGGCCCGCAGCGCGTCGTCGACCAGGCGGGTCAGGCGGTAGGCCGCGTACTGGTGTTCGCCCGAGGGCGCTGGGGACACGTGGAGGTGTCCGAAGATGAGTTCGAGACGCGAGCCGTCCACCGGGGGAGGCAACGCAAGCCAGTCGTCGACGGTGCACGGCCCGATCATCGGGTGCTGCACGGCTGCGTGCACCGGACCACAACTCCTATGACCAGTGCCGCGAATGGGCCCTACCAGTATCGCACCGATCGATCCGCGCCCGCGAGAGAACACCCTTGTCGAGTGGTTGCCGACGCGGCTCTCGTTCAGGTGGTGACGAACCCGGAGGAGAGCGCACCCAGCACGGCCGCGACGACCTTGCCGACCTCGGTCGAGCCCGTGAACGAGATCCGGGGAACGTCGGGGTGCCGGTTCACAGGGGCCATCGGAACTCCCGACGCACCCAGGTCGACCAGCCCACCGCGCGAGACCGCCTGCGAGAGCGTGCCACTCCTCGCACGATCATCGCCGCGATCGCGGGACCCCCATCGCGCGGTGGGCCTGGTCACCGAGTGGGACGGCGGTCAAGACCTCACGGTATGGCGGCGAGGGCGCAGGCCGCGGCCGCGATGCGGAACCACACACCGGTGGCGACCAGTGCCCCGGTGCACGCCACGATCGCCGTGGGCGATTGGACGGACCCGAGCACGCAGGCGGTCAGGCGAGCCCCGCCCACCGAGTACCCGGTGGAGGTGAGGTAGCCGACGCACTGGCTGGCGGTGAGGGGTTCCACGTGCGCGTCGACCTGCTGGACGTGCGCCGCGGCCACGTCCCGACGTGCCTCCGCCTGCGCGGGCGAGGCCGCGAGGGCGGTGATCATCGTGGCCACGAGGCCGACGAGAACGACGCTGACGAGTTTCCAGAAGCGCTGCACTTTACCTCCACGTGTTGTCATCCACCGGTGTTCGACCGGTCGCCGGAGATTCAGCGGTGATCAACCAGAACCCCGTCGTTCCGCGGACGCAGGCCGATCTCGACCGTCCACACCCGGAAACAACCGGACCGGGTCACACCGCTTCGCGCTTCGCAGTGTTCCCGGTGCCGTCGGGACCGTTCCCCGCACGACCGACCAGCGGCTTCATCCGCGATCACCTGGGGCATCCGCCCACGGGTCAGGACTCGGCGCCGTTCGGTCGCACGATGCCGCGCTCGATCGCGCCCGTGGCGAACGCGATCAGGTGGGCGGGCGTGATGCGGCTGGTCCGCGAACCCTGGAGCAGCAGGTCGTCGGCGAGGCCGATCAGCGAGTCCCACACCCAGTGCGGCAGGGCCGGGTCGTCGACCAGGGTCTGACCGGAGGCCCGTGCCGTCTCCGCCAGCGTCCGGGCCAGGGCGTCGATCGTCTTGCGGTAGACCTTCACCGAGCCGGTGGCCTCCTTGCCGCGCCTGCCCCCGGCGAGCACCTTGGCCTCCCACTGCGCGGCGGAGCGGCCGAAACGCCGCCACAGCTCGGTGACCTGCGGTTCGACCTCCCGGAGCACGCCTGCGATGCCCAGCCCGCGGTCCACCCCCGCGAGGGTTGCCCGGAGGTCGTCCAGCCGTCGGGCCATGAGCGCGGCGAACACGGCCTCCTTGCCGTCGAAGTACTGGTAGACGGTTCCGGAGCTGACCCCTGCACCGACGGCGATCGCGCGCATCGTCAAACCCGCGTACCCGTGCTGGTCGAGGATCTCCTCGGCGGAGGACAGGATGTCGCGTCGCCTGCCCGCCGCGTCGCCCCACGCGGTGGCCTGCTGCTCGGTCTCGGCACTCACCGGTGCAGCCTATGTTGAACAACGTTCGGATTCATATTGAACGTTGTCCAGTTTCGTGGGACCGTGCTTGGCATGACGCTCGACCACCTCGCCCGGCTGGAGGCCGACAGCATCGACATCGTCCGCGAGGCCGTCGCGGAGAGCGCGCGACCCGTGCTGCTGTACTCGATCGGCAAGGACAGCTCGGTGCTGCTCCACTTGGCGCGCAAGGCTTTCCACCCGTCACGGCCGCCGTTCCCGCTGCTGCACGTCGACACCACGTGGAAGTTCCGGGAGATGATCGAGTTCCGGGACAAGACGGTCGCGACGCTCGGACTGGACCTGATCGTGCACCGCAACCCGGAGTGCGTGGCGCTGGGCGTCAACCCGTTCGACCACGGCTCCGCGCGGCACACCGACCTCTGGAAGACCAGGGGCCTGCGCCAAGCGCTCGACGAGCACCGGTTCGACCTGGCCTTCGGCGGCGCGCGCCGCGACGAGGAGGCGTCCCGCGCCAAGGAGAGGGTGTTCTCCTTCCGCTCCGCGCAGCACCGCTGGGACCCGAAGAACCAGCGCCCGGAGCTGTGGCGGCTCTACAACGCCCGCGTCGCGCCCGGCGAGAGCATCCGGGTGTTCCCGCTGTCCAACTGGACCGAGCTGGACGTCTGGCGCTACGTCGACCGCGAGCGGATCCCCGTGGTGCCGCTGTACTTCGCGGCGCGCCGCCCCGTGGTGGACCGCGACGGGATGCTGATCGTGGTGGACGACGACCGGATGCCGCTGCGCGACGGCGAGGAGCCGACCCCGGAACTGGTGCGGTTCCGCACCCTGGGGTGCTACCCGCTGACCGGCGCGGTGCGGAGCACCGCCGCCGACGTCCCGGAGATCATCGAGGAGATGAGGACCGCCACCACCTCCGAACGGCAGGGCCGGGCGATCGACCACGACCAGCACGGGTCGATGGAGCGCAAGAAGCAGGAGGGGTACTTCTGATGGACGACCTGCTCCGCTTCATCACCTGCGGCAGCGTGGACGACGGCAAGAGCACGCTGATCGGCAGGCTGCTGTACGAGTCGAAGCTGCTCTACGCGGACCACCTCGCCGCCTTGGCCGCCGACTCGAAGCGCGTCGGCACCCGTGGTGGCGAACTGGACTTCGCGCTGCTCGTGGACGGCTTGGCGGCGGAACGGGAGCAGGGCATCACCATCGACGTCGCCTACCGGTTCTTCGCGACGCGGGCACGGCGGTTCATCGCGGCGGACACGCCGGGGCACGAGCGGTACACGCGCAACATGGTCACCGGGGCGTCCACCGCGGACGCCGCGGTGATCCTGCTCGACGCGCGCAAGGGCGTGCTCAGGCAGACCCGCAGGCACGCGCACCTGGCTTCACTGCTGGGGATCCGGCACATCGCGCTCGCCGTGAACAAGCTCGACCTGGTGGGCTACTCGCGGGAGGTGTTCGACTCGATCAGCGCCGAGTTCGCCGAGTTCGCCACCGAGCTGGACCTCGACGAGGTGACGTGCGTGCCGGTGTCGGCCGCGGACGGGGTCAACGTGGTGGGCCGCGGCGAGCAGACCCCGTGGTACGCGGGGACGACGCTGTTGCGGTGGCTGGAGTCGGTGGACGTCGGGGGCACCGCCGCGGACGACCCGGTCCGGTTCCTGGTGCAGTGGGTCAACCGGCCGGACGCGGACTTCCGCGGCTACTCCGGACGGGTGCTGCGCGGCACCCTGCGCACGGGCGACCGCGTCCGCGTGCTCCCCGGCGACCAGCTGTCCACAGTGGTCCGCATCGTCACCATGGGAGGCGACCTCGCCGAGGCGCCGACCGGGTCGTCGGTGACCGCGGTGCTCGCCGACGAGGTGGACGCGAGCCGCGGTGACGTCCTGGCCGCGGCCGACGACCCGCCGGGGGTGGCCGACGCGTTCCAGGCGCACCTGGTCTGGCTCCACGAGGCCGACCTGCTGCCCGGCAGGCACTACCTGGCCAAGGTCGGCGCTCGCACCACCGGCTTCACCGCCGACCTCCCGAAGTACCGCGTCGACGTCGACTCGCGCGGGCGCGCACCGGCGAAGGTGCTGCGGTGCAACGAGATCGGCGTCGCGAACGTCCACTTCGAAGCACCCGTGCCGTACGAGAGCTACCGCGTCAACCGGGACCTCGGCTCGTTCGTGGTGATCGACCGGCTGACCAACGCCACCGTCGGCGCGGGCATGATCGACTTCGAGCTGCGCCGCTCGGCGAACGTGCGCAGGCAGCACCTGACCGTGGACAAGCGGGCGCGGGCCGAGCGCAACGGGCACCGGCCCTGCGTCGTCTGGTTCACCGGCCTGTCCGGTGCGGGCAAGTCCACCATCGCGGACCTGGTCGAGCAGACCTTGCACGCGGAAGGCAGGAACACGTTCCTGTTGGACGGCGACAACGTGCGCCACGGCCTGAACAGGGACCTGGGGTTCACCGACGCGGACCGCGTGGAGAACATCCGCCGCGTCGCCGAGGTGGCGGCGTTGATGGTGGACGCCGGGCTGATCGTGCTGGTCTCGTTCATCTCGCCGTTCCGCGGCGAACGGGCGCTCGCGAGGGACCTGGTCGCCGAGGGCGAGTTCTGCGAGGTGTTCGTCGACACCCCGCTCGCGGTGGCCGAGCAGCGCGACCCGAAAGGCCTGTACGCCAAGGCGCGGCGGGGTGAGCTGGCCAACTTCACCGGTATCGATTCACCCTACGAGCCGCCGGAGCACCCCGACATCCGGGTGGACACCACGGCGCTGACCCCCGAGGACGCGGCGCACGCGGTGGTGGCCGGACTCCGCGGGCTCGGCCTCTGTTGAACGCCGTCCGAGATCCGGTAGCTTAACTAGAACACGTTCTCATTGGAGGTCTGCGTGCCGGATCAGACGTGGTCGGAGTTCTGCCGGGCGCTGGAGCGGGCGGGCCAGGTGATCCTGTCCGAGACTGCCCCGGACACCCCGCTGGACCGCGCCGAGGGCTTCCGCTACCTCACCAGGCTGACCCGCGAGATGCTCTACTCGTGCGTGGACAACGCCGACCCGGACTTCCCCCGGTTCCACGAGCTGGACCTGGTCAAGATCGGCGCGGACAACCCGGACAACGTGTACCTCTCGGCCAACGTCCGCGGCGACCGGACCTACCGGATCACCGGCACCCGCGGCACCATCGCGTACTTCAGCATCGGCTCCAAGGCCAACCGCTACGCCAAGGACGGCACGATGGCCTCCACCGGCGAACTGTCCGACGCCGACCTCGTCGTCGAACCCGACGGCCGCGTCGAGATCGTGGCGAGCGCGGAGAAACCCGGCTCCGGGGACCGGGTCCGGAACTGGCTGCCGCTCGCCCCTGACTCGACCGGCCTGGTGGTGCGCCAGACCTACCTGGACCGGTCCACCGAAACCCCCGGCACGTGGCACGTCGAGCAGGTCGACGGCCCCGCCGAACCGGCACCGCTCACCCCGGAGTTCCTCACCAAGGCCCTGCGGCGGGCGGCGCTGTCCGTGCACGGCACCGCGGCCACCTTCGCCCGCTGGACCGAGACGTTCGCGACCAGGCCCAACGAGCTGGCCGACTTCGGGCAGGAGGTGTTCCAGCGCGCGGGCGGCGATCCGGAGATCTTCTACCTGCACGGGTACTGGTCGCTGAGGCCCGGCGAGGCGTGGGTGATCGAGACCGACGTGCCGGACTGCCCGTACTGGAACTTCCAGCTGAACAACTGGTGGATGGAATCCCTCGACCACCACCGCGAGATCACCCTGAACAAGCACACCGCGACCCTCGACGCGAACGGTCGGCTGACCATCGTGGTGGCCGAGCGGGATCCCGGTGTCGGCAACTGGATCGACACCTGCGAGCACGGCTCCGGCACAGCGCTGCTGCGCTGGCTCGGCGCGGCGCACCACCCGACGCCGACGTGCCGGGTGGTCCCGCTGGACTCGGTGACGGCACGGGAGGGGTGACGACGGTGACCACCGCCCTGAACGTCGACGAACTGATCGAGAAGGCCTCCGCCAAGACCGGTCTGACCGACTTCGGCGACGACTGGTTCCGCGAACCGCTGGACGTGCTCGTCACGAGCCTCAACACCGAGGCGGCCCTGTCACCCCTCGGCCTGGAGCTGACCAGGCGCAGGCTGACCGCGCTGCTGAACGACCGGCTGCGGCTGCGCGCACTGCACCGCGAGCACCCGGAGGTCCTCGACGTGGAGGTGCGGGTCGCGGCCGAGATCTGCGGTCTCCCCCGCACCGGTTCGACGCTGCTGCACAGGCTGCTGGCCGCCTCGCCCAAGCTCACCGCCGCGCGGTCCTGGGAGGTGGCCTACCCGATCCCGTTCCCCGGCGAAGGTCCGGACGCCCCCGAGCGCAAACGCCGTGCGCGGGAGCGGACGCGGGTGTTCGCCGAGTTCTCCCCCGACTTCGCCCCCGTCCACCAGGTGGTGTGGGACGGCCCGGAGGAGGAGGTGATCCTGCTGGACCGGACGTTCGTGTCGATGAGCTTCGACACCTTCTACTGGGTGCCCGGTTACGGCGACTGGCTGCGGGCGGCCGACCAGGGCAGGGCCTACGCCGAACTGCGCGAGTGGCTCCAGGTGTTGCAGTGGCAGGACCCGGCGCGCGCGAACCGCCCCTGGGTGCTCAAGTCGCCGCACCACCTGACCGCGGTGGACACCGTGCTGAACACCTTCGACGACTGCAAGGTCGTCATGACGCACCGCTCCCCCGTGAACGCCGTTCCCTCGTTCGCCTCGATGGTGAGCATGATCGCCAAGCAGCACAGCGACGAGGTCGACCCGATCCGCGTCGGGCGGTACTGGTCCGACCGGTTGGCCGCGGCGCTGCGGGACTTCGCGGCGGCACGGGCCGCGCGGCCGGAGCGGTTCGTGGACGTGAGGTTCACCGACACGGTCCGCGATCCCGCCGCGGTCGCCCGCCGGGTGCTCCACGAAATCGGAGCGACCCCGGACGCGGCCGACGACGCGGCGTTCGAGGCCTTCCTGGCCCGCGACCGCGCGGAACGGCACGGGTCGCACTCCTACACCCCGCACGACTTCGGCTTGACCGAGGCGGAACTGGCCGAGGAGTTCGCGTTCTACACGGAGGTGTACCTGTGATGCTCGACGGCGAGGTCGTGGTGATCACCGGGGTGGGTCCGGGCCTCGGTTCGAAGCTGGCCGTCCGAGCGGCCGCCGAGGGCGCGAAGGTGGTCATGGCCGCACGGTCGGAGGACGTGATGGCCCGCACGGAGAAGGACATCGTGGCGGCGGGCGGCGAGGCCATCGGCGTGCCGTGCGACGTGCGCAGGCCCGAGGACGTCGCACGGCTCGCGCGGTCCGCCGTAGACCGGTTCGGCACCATCACCGGCCTGGTCAACTCGGCGTTCGGGCACCCCGGCTTCCACGACCTCCTGGACACACCGGAGAAGGCGATCCGCGGGTCGATGGACATCATCCTGCACGGCGCGCTGGGCGTCACCCGCGAAGTGGTGCCGCACATGAAGGCGGCGGGCCGCGGCTCGATCGTCACCATCGGCACGATGGCCACCCGCAAGCCGTCGCGCGGCGAAGGGGGCTACGCGCTGGCCAAAGCGGCCATGTCCACCGCGACGCGGTACCTCGCGCTCGAACTCGGCGAGCACGGCATCCGCGCGAACCAGGCGGTCCTGGGCTGGCTGGACGGACCGGGCGTGCGGTTCTACCTCAGGATGACCGCCGACTCGCGCGGCGTCACCGAGCAGGACGTCTACGACGAGATCGCCTCGCGCAACCCGCTCGGCCGGATCCCGACCGACGACGCGTGCACGGGTGCGGTGCTGTTCCTGCTGTCCCGCGGCGCGTCGGAGATCACCGGCGCGACGCTGGACGTCAACGGCGGGGAGCACATGCCGGTATGAACTTCGTCGTCGAGTCCGTCGCGGTCGAGATCGACGCTCCGGCCGCGTTCGTCTGGGAGGTGCTGACCGACTACGCCAGCTACCCCCTGTGGAACCCGTACACGATCAAGGTGGACACCACGCTGGTCGTGGACTCCCCCATCGACCTCACCCTGCCGAACCCGGACGGCGGCGGCGGAACGTTCGTCAGCCGCGAGTACATCCGCGTGGTCGACCCGCCCCGACTGCTGCGCTACGACACCGGCGACACCTTTCCTGGCCTGTCCGGGGTGCGCGACCAGTGGATCACCGCGCTGGGCCCGGACCGGTGCGGCTACACCACACGCGAAACCTTCACCGGCGAACTCGCCCGTCCGGTCCTGGCCGCCCAGGGGCCCTGGGTGAAGGCCGGTTTCGACGCCGTCGCCCACGCCCTGCGCGACCGCGCCACCGCGCTGTTCACCTCACGACGGGTAGACGGCTGATCCCCCGCTGTCCCCGATGTTCGGAGGCGACGCCGGGGTGACGCCGCGCGGCGCGGAGACGGTCGGTGTGCGGGCGCTCCCCGCGGAGCGCCCGCACACCCGTGGACCTAGCAGAACCAGCCGTTCTGCACCCAACCGTCCTGGTGGACGTTGCCGTACGCGTGGCCGAAGACCCACTCGCGGCTGGGTGAGTAGCGGGAGACGTCGAAGTTCTCGTGGAAGTACAGGGTGCCGATCACGACGCCCGCCGCCGTGGCGCGGACGTACAGGTCTTGGGCGCAGACCTGGCGCACGGCCTGCGTGGACGGATCAGCGGAGGCGGACGGAGCGAGCACGGCGGTCAGCATCAGGGCCGTGCTCAGTGCGGCCAGCTTCACGGGGACTCCTCTGTTTTCAGTCGAAGGCGAAACAGCTCCGGAGCATGAAGCCCCACTGGCTGTGGTTGTGCCACAGGACGTCCGCGGACCGGCCGTCGCCGGTGATGTACCGGACGCCGATCCACGTGCCGCGCGGCAGCACGACGATCGGATCGCGGTGGACGCCACCGGAGTAGTTGCCGAACAGCGTGGTCGACTCGCACGTCGTGTGGGCTTCCCGCATCGGGACCCACGGGTCGCTGACCGTCCCGCTGCCGGCTTGAACGGTGACCGGTGAGCCGGGTGCGGCGGACGCGGGCGCGACGCTCGTCGACAGGGCCGCGGCGAGCAGGACGATCGCGAGTTTCCCTCGTGCTACCAAGGACATGAGAGATCCTCTCAGCAGAGAACGAGCAGGACTCGTGAATTACTACCAGGATCTTCGGCCAGTCTGCGCCCAATTCACTCGATCGCCCGCATACCGCTCACCGCTCGGCGCTGACCCGGTGGAGTTATGCCGAAGCCGTCATCGACGTCCCCGAAGTGGTCGAGTCCTGAGATGTTTGCCCGGTCGCCACAGCGGATGACATCCCACGATCGGCGAACCGCGCGCCTTCTCCACCGGAGGTCCGATCCCGAACCGGTGATCGCAATCCGGCGGAACAACTCGCCGCGCATCCCGAATCGGCCGCGCGGCAGCAGCCCGACCTCGTGGTCGCCGAACGAGCGCTGGCCGGAACCGTGCCCCCGCGGCGGGGTGGGGCGACACCGGGTGCGCCCGCGGCACCGACCGGTCGGCCCGCCGGTCGTGCCCGCCTCCGCGCGGCAGGTTCCACGCCGGCCAGGGCGGCGGGCACCGAAGTGATCAAGTTCCTCCACCGCCACGACCCCGGAGGAGCACGTGGTCCCGCGAAGCCGTGCAGGCCGCGGTACGCCGCGCACCGCACCGGGTGGCCGCGCAGACCACTCCCCCGAGGACCTACACCTGAGCCATCCCGCCGTCGACGCACAGTTCCGCGCCTGTCATGAAACCGCTCTCGTCGGAGGCCAGGAACAGCGCCGCGGCGGCCAGTTCCTCGGGGCGCCCGAGCCGCCCCAGCGGGACGTGCGTGGCCATCTGTGCGCGCAGCGCTGCCGGGTCCTGCCCGAAGTACTCGGCCTGCCCGTCGATGATGGCCGTGTCGAACGGACCAGGGGTCAACACGTTGACCCGCAAGCCCCGGTCGCCGAACTCGGCCGCCCACACCCGCGCGTAGGAGCGCACGGCCGCCTTCGCCGCGCTGTAGGTGGTCGATCCGGGCAGTCCCTTGAACCCCTGGATCGAACCCACCAGGATGATCGAGCCACCGGTCGACATGAGCGGCAGCGCGGCCTGAACGGTGAACATCGTGCCCCGCGCGTTGATGTCGAACGTGCGGTCGAAATGATCCTCGGTGACCTCGCCGAAGTCCGCCCGCTCGATCATGCCCGCATTGGCGACGAGCACGTCGAGGCGCGCACTCCCCCGCCTGATGGTCTCGACCAGATCGTGGAGACCGCTCGCCGACGTGGAGTCCGCGACAACCGCCGTGACCCGTCCTTCGATGGAAGCCGCCGCGTCGTCGAGCACTTCCTTCCGGCGGCCCGTGATGTAGACGTGGGCACCTTCGGCCGCGAACCTCTCGGCGATCGCGAGGCCGAGGCCCGCTCCTCCACCCGTGACCAGAGCGACCTTGTCGGCGAGACGCATCCGCTTTCCCCTTCCTCGGACGAGCTGTGCGGTCCAGAACGTACGCAGCAGCGAGACATAGGCGCAAAGAGTCGCCCGCTATGATTTGCATAGGTGGCTTCTATGTGGCGAGGCGGTTCCGGATGAACTTGCGGCAGTACGAGTACGCGCTGACCGTGGCCGAGGAAGGCAGCATCACAGCGGCGGCCGAGCGGCTGGGGATGGCGCAGCCGTCGCTGTCCCAGCAGATCGGCACCTTGGAGAAGCAGGTCGGGGTGCGCCTGTTCACGCGGACCCCCCAAGGAGTGCTGCCGACGGCGGCGGGTCGGGCCTTCCTGGCCGAGGCGGAGGTCGCCACCACCGCGTCCCGGCGCGCGCTCACCGCCGCCCGCTCCGCCGACGCGGACCTGACGGGCGAGCTGATCATCGCCGTCTACCTGGGACTCGGGACCCGCCTGCTGCCGCGCGCGCTCGGAGAGCTGCGCCGCCGTCATCCCCACCTGGAGGTGACGATCCACGAGGAGCCCGACCCCACGGACATGGAACGGCTCGCGCGCCAGGGCACGCTCGACATGGTCCTGGTGCACGAGGTCCCGCCCGGATGCTTCTTCGACGTCCACACGCTGGGCAGGGAGTCGTACGTCGCCGTGCTACCGGAGGGCCACCCACTCCTCCACCGGGACGAGCCGCTCCTCCTCGACGACCTCGCTCACGAGGGGTGGGTGCGCTTCCGCCGCACCAGCAAGCTCGACGAGCACCTGGCGCGCCTGCTCGCCGACCGAGGCCTCGCCCCGCGGACGGTCGGCCGGGCCTCCCAGATCTCCACCGCGGTGCGGCTCGCCGCGGAAGGCCTCGGCGTCACCATCGCGCCGTCCTCCGCGATCCCCGACGGCTTCGAACACCTGACCCGCCCGCTCCACCCCGCTCTCTCGGAGCCGGTGGTCGCGGGCGTTCGCCACTCGCCAGGGCGGGCCGAAATCGCCTTGCTGGACCAGTTGAGCCGGCAGGACTGGTCGAGCACGGGAGTCAGCACGTCCGAGCGCTGAGCGCCGCCCCTCGACTCCGGCGGGACGGCACGTCGCACGCAGGCGCAGCCACGTGCCCAGCGGTCCTCTCGCCACCAGGACACCGTCGCGATCGGTCACCGCGTGGCGCGGTGAGGTCAACCCCTGCGCCGCCGAGGCGCCGCCGAGCGCGGCGGCGTGGACCGCATGTGGTCGCGCACCGGCGCCAGCAGGCCGGCCAGGGCGATCACGTCGCTCCGGGAGAGCGGCTCGAAGAGCAGGCCGCTGACGACCTCGACGTGGCCGGGAAGCACTGCCGCGAGCAGCGCGCGCCCGGCGTCGGTGATGGTGACCGTGACGCTGCGCTCGTCGCCCGCGGACGGCGAGCGCTCGACCAGGCCCGCCCTCTCCAGCAGCCCGACCTGGTAGGTCAGGCCGCTGCGGCTGTAGACGACGCCGTCGGCGAGGTCGGTCATGCGGTGGCTGCCCGTCGGCGAGTCGCCGAGCCGCGCCAGCAGCTGGAACTGCACGTAGCTGAGGTCGCCCGCCTCCTTCAGCTGCTTTTCGACGGCGTGGCGCAGAAGGCTGGTCACCTCGATGAGGGAGAAGTAGGCACCGAGTTGGACGGGGTCGAGCAACTTCGGCGAGTCAGCCATGACACCAGCCTACTGCTTCGAATTCGAAGGAGCGAGGTGAGGTGAGCCGCCCGACCGGATGACGGGAGCGGCTTCGGCGTCCGCTCGACCCCAGGTCGACAAGCGGCCCACCGACCACCGGCCACCGACCGGCAACGACGACCGACGACCGGCGACC